>JBKCXY010000153.1:0-3061 GCA_046315835.1 Pseudobdellovibrionaceae bacterium
AGCATCGCGAATGACTGGGACAATGAGGCCCTTTTCCGTGCCCACGGCCACACCCACGTTGTAGTAATTATTGTAAACCATATCTGTGCCATCAATGAAGGCATTCACAGCGGGCCAAGCTTTTAGTGCTTCGATCGTGGCTTTCACAAAAAAGCCCATAAAGCCCAAAGAAACTCCGTAGCGTTCTTTGAATTTATCTTTGTATTTGTTTCGGATCTCCATGACTCGTGACATGTCGATTTCATTGAAAGTAGTCAGAGTCGCCGTGCTTTGCTGAGAATAAACCAAGCGCTCTGCAATTTTCTTTCGAATATTGTTCATTGCCACTCGTTTTTGCTCTCCCTGTTTGCTCGGTCCTCGAAGGGTCATATCCACAGTAGGGGCTGGCGCTTTTGCGGCCGCAGGGGCTGCAGCGGCAGGGCTTGCTTTCATCACATCTTCTTTGGTGAGGCGACCGTCTTTACCAGTGCCGGCAACAAAAGCGGGATCAAGCCCCTTCTCGGTCACGATTTTTTGGACTGCCGGGGAAAGGTGATTTTTCAGATCGGCATGAATCTCTTTGCCTGAGCTTGCGGTCGCCATGGCTGGCGCAGAAGCTGCGGGCACGGGAGCTGCAGGTTTCGCAGCAGCAGGTGCTGACGAAGAAGCAACAGTGGCTTTGCCTTCGGAGTCGATCACGGCAACAGTGGAGCCGATGGGAACTGTCTGCCCTTGCTCTACACTCACCGCAAGAACTCCGTCTTGCTCAGCGATCACTTCGACACTCGCTTTATCTGTCTCTAACAACAAGAGAACTTCATTTCTCTTCACCGCTTCACCATTTTTTTTAACCCATTGGCCAATGGTCGCTTCTGTGACTGATTCTCCCACTGCGGGAACTTTGACTTCGTATTTCACGTTGTATCTCCTGTTGCTAATTAAGCTTTAAAAACCTGTTGTAGTAATTCGGCTTGCTCCACTTTGTGGCGGTAGAGCGAGCCTGTCGAGGGTGACGCTCGATCGGGGCGTCCCACATAACTGAAAGTCGCTTTTGAATTCAGTCCTTCCAGGGTGGATTGAAACTTCGGCGCTACGTGTGCCCAGTAACCCATATTTTTGGGTTCCTCTTGGCACCAAATCACTTTTTTCGCTTTAGGATAGGACTTCAGCACATCAGAAATCTGCAGAAGTGGAGTCGGGTAAATTTGTTCCACGCGCACAATCGCTGTGGTTGCGGCGTGACCTGACTTCTCTCGCTCCTCCACCAGTTCGTAGTAAACTTTGCCAGTACAGAAGACGATTTTCTCGACCTTGCTAGAATCTTTGATCGAGCTATCGGTGATCACTTCGTGGAACTGTCCTTGCGCAAGTTCTGTGAGAGAGCTCACGGCCTTAGGGTGCCGCAAGAGTGATTTCGGCGACATCACAATCATTGGTTTTCGGAAAGGTCTTCGCACCTGACGACGAAGAGCATGGAAGATCTGTGCGGGCGTGGTCAAATTCACCACTTGCATATTGTGCTGAGCGCAGAGCTGTAAAAATCTTTCCGGACGAGCGCTCGAGTGCTCAGGTCCCTGGCCTTCGTAGCCGTGAGGTAAAAGCATCACAAGGCCACTCATCTGCTGCCACTTTGATTCACCGGCTGCCAGCATTTGATCGATGATGATTTGAGCGCCGTTTGCGAAATCTCCGAACTGGGCTTCCCAGAGAGTCAGAAAGCTCGGATCCGTGATCGAATTTCCGTACTCAAAACCGAGGACGCCGTACTCAGAAAGGATTGAATCGTAGACGCAAAATTCGGTTCCCTCAGGGGCAAGTCCTTTGATTGCAAAATGAGCTTCTCCAGTTTTCACATCATACAGTCCTGCATGACGGTGAGTGAAAGTTCCTCGCACACAGTCCTGACCGGTGAGACGAACGCTCGTTCCCTCGGCGACGAGTGAACCATAGGCCAGAAGTTCAGCAGTGCCCCAGTCCAAGGACTCTTTGCCCTCAGCCATGGCTTTACGATTCTCCAGCAGCTTTACAAGTTTTGGATGAGGGTTGAATCCCGCGGGTACTTCGGAAAGGGCCTTGCCGACTTTCTTCAAAGTTTCTAAAGAGGCTTTGGTTTCGAAAGTTTGATTGAAATCCTCAGGCTTGGCTTTTCTGAGGCCCTTCCAGTAGCCATCAAAATTAAAAGGCTTAATTTTCGGAGGATTGGCTTTCACATCATCATAAATCTTTTGCAAGCGGTCTTGGTTCTCAGTCACCAAGGCTTCAACGCCTGCGGCATCGAGAACTCCTTCTCTTGAGAGTTGCTTCCCATAAACCTCACGGAGTGTCGAATGCTTGCGGATGATCTCGTACATCAGAGGTTGAGTGTAAGCCGGTTCATCACCTTCATTGTGCCCAAAACGGCGGTAGCAAATCAAATTGATCACGATGTCACGCTGATACTGTTGGCGGTAACGAACAGCAATATCCATGGCGCGCACGCACGACTCAACATCATCTCCATTCACATGCAAGACAGGAGTGTGAAGAATTTTGGCGACATCCGTGCAGTAGTGGGAAGATCTGGCATTTTCAGGATTTGTGGTGAAGCCGACTTGGTTATCAATCGCAATGTGAATCGTTCCCCCGACCGTGTAGCCACGGACTTGCGACATTTGAAAAGTCTCCAGAACCACACCTTGACCTGCGAATGCAGCATCTCCGTGAATCAAAACAGGAATGACTTTCTTTCGAGTCTTCGTATCTTTCTTACGGCGTTGGGCCGCGCGAGTCATCCCAAGGACCACAGGATTGACAGTTTCCAAGTGAGAGGGATTGAAAGCTAAAGTCAGCTCGGCTTTCGCGCCGGACGGCAGCGTTTTTTCTTTGTGATAACCCAAGTGATATTTTACATCCCCATCGTAATCGTCGATGGGGACTTCAAGTTCCGTGGGCCCATTGAATTCTGCAAAAAGAATTCTCACATCTTTTTCCATGAAATTGAAAAGCATGTTCAGGCGACCTCGGTGAGCCATGCCGATCACGACTTCTTCCACAGAAAGTTTCGCGCCTTTTTCGATGAGGTTTTCCATCATCGGGATGAGGG
>JBKCXY010000154.1:0-4223 GCA_046315835.1 Pseudobdellovibrionaceae bacterium
AAAAAGGAAATCGGACGGAATTTCTGTTTCTTGTTTTACAAGAAACAGAAATCACCAACGAACACGCAGATTTCGTAAGTAAATGTTGGCTCCATTGAGGCGGTAGCAGAGACCAGGGACAGGATTTTGAGTCAGTTATTGACAAACACATGCACCTGCCAAACGAGGTAAGACTCGCCCGGATTTAAATTCACCACCAAGGGCTTTTCTTGCGCCAGAGATGCTGAGAGATTGGATCTTGTTGAATATTTCTCTCGAGCAACCTTAAGGGCTTGCTGGCTGTCGACAGCAAAAAGAGTGTCGACTTCGCCCAGTCTTCTGAATCTGCCAACCGGAGGGGGAGTTGTATTTTTTGAGGAGAGCTTCGATTTTTTCTTGTTGGGATTCTAATTGAGCTTCGGCTATCTCATATGCTTGAGGGCAAAGAAGCTGAAACCATCTCTGGTGCCGAACAAAAAGCTGCTGAGAAATCAGCAGCTTAAGGTTTCCAACAAAAGTGAGGCGAGGAAAACGGGGCAATATGCCCCGTTTCATTGAAAAAGAACGGGCACATTTAAAAATCACTTTGTCAGAGAGAGGGTTGATCTCTCATCCTGAGGCTAATTTAACCCAGGAGGAATCATGACAAAGTTCATTTATCAACTCGCTCTCGCGGCTGCAGCGTTTAGTTTTGTAGCCTGTGCTTCAACTTCCCAAGAGACACCCGTCGAGCAACAAGTGAAAGTGGAAAAACCTGCCAATAGCCCTGAAGCTATTGCGGCAAGAGCCGCTGAAGTTTTTGCCACGGCTCCCGGATTGACAGAGGATCAGCGCGCTCAGTTAGCAGCTGTCTATGGATCTGTGTTTAAGGAAGCGACGAAGATTCGTGGCGAGATCGGCCAGAGTAAGTCTTTGCTCTTTAAAATGCTTGCAAGCAAAGGAATGAAATCCAAAGAAATTACTGAGCTCAAAAACAAAATTGTAGGTCTTGATCAGCGCCGACTAGAACTGATGTTCAAAGCCATGGAAGATGTTCAAAAAATCGTGGGAACTGGCCCTGAGAAAGAAGAAATTTACCGTCGTCTCAGAGATTATGACCACCCAATGGGATCTGATATCGGGACCATGTAAAGTGACTCGGTAATTTTTATCTTAGCCTTGCCTCAAGTGGTGGGGCTAAGGTAGATCAGAGCTCTCCTGATGAGGTGTTCTATGGTTAAGGCTCTGTCTACTGACTACAGTGATGGTTATGAATCTCGAACACTTGTTTTTGGAGAGTGTGCATTATGAGTTCGGAAGAAACACAGAAGCCCATCATCTTAAAAAAGCCCGAAAAGAAATCAGGGATTGCTGTTCTGGGCTCTGATCTTTCTAGGAAGTACCAGCCGCGAGGCAGTCAGGCTTGGCGCCCAACCAAGCCAGGTGGTCGCATGAAGAGCGGCAAGCCTTCATAATGCATAAATAGTATAAAAACTGATATATCATTCATTATACATCACTTTGTGGGTGAGTGACATCACCAGTGTTCGTCAGAGTGTACGGCAGGCCATCGAGCACGAGGGTAAAAATGTTCCCTCCGTTCTTAGCAGTCGCTTGAATCAGTTCATTGAGATCAGTCAGGAGATCTCTAATGAATTTGTGAGAAATGAGAACCCTTGGTGAGTCTACGAAGGCCAATTTAAGTGATTCAGCACTTCATCACGTAACAGAGTGAGCTCTCTTTCAATCTTTTGATCAAAGCGATGCAGCTGAGGAGAATCCAGATCCAGGACTGCCACCACTTTTCCTTGCGAGAAAATCGGAAGAACCAGCTCTGATCGAGAGGCGCTATCGCAAGCAATGTGACCAGGAAAAGCGTCCACATCGGGGGCATTGATGATCTTCTGCTGTTGGTAGCAGCTGCCGACCACGCCTTTGCCAAAGCGAATTTCAACACACGCGGGCTTTCCTTGGAAGGGGCCCACAAACAGAGCCTCTTTATCGACAATATAGAATCCCGCCCAATTGAGATCAGGGTAGTGATGAAAAATGAGAGCTGACAAATTTGCCAAGTCGCTCTGAAGGCGGCCTGTGAGGAGTGCATGGGCTGAGGGAATTAATTCGGCGTGTTGTTGTGAAATCATACCATTTTCTAACTTGAGTAAATCATTCGTGACTAGAATAATCTGCAGTCTATGCTGAAAAAAATTACTATTATCGCAGGACTGCTTTGCTCAATCTCATTAGCTGCGAATACTGTGACGAAAGGAAAAGTGATGGCAACGCAAGAGACAGCACTTCTCGCGGGCGGATGTTTTTGGGGAGTTGAGGATCTTTTGAGGAAAATCAAGGGCATAGAAAGTACACAAGTGGGGTACACCGGCGGGAAAACTGACAATCCCATTTATCTTCAAGTGAAAACCGGGCAGACAGGTCATGCCGAAGCTGTGGAGATCAAGTTCAATCCCAAAGTGATCACCTACGGGGAAATTCTGGATCACTTTTTTCAGCTGCATGATCCCACGACAGAAGATCAGCAAGGAAACGATATCGGCACGCAATATCGATCTGCGATTTTTTATCTCTCTCCAGAGCAAAAGCAGGTGGCTCAGGAAAAGATTCGCGATTGGGAAAAGAAGTGGAAGAAACCGATCGTGACAGAGGTCGTTCCAGCCTCAAAGTTCTTTTCAGCAGAAGAGTATCATCAGGACTATCTCGTAAAAAATCCAAACGGCTACACTTGTCACTATTACAGAAAGTTTTAAAAATGCCAAATGGTGAGTTTAAACGAAGAAGACTGATTGAGGTTGAGTTTAAGGACTTACAAGCCTTTAGTTTAAAACAACCTGCAGTGACTCAGCCCACTTCGGCTCCGAGTTCGCCATGAAGTTTTCAAGTGTTGAGCTCTTTGCAATTTGTGCTTTGGCGCTTTTCTTCGGAGAGTGGCTGGAGCAGAAATTTGCCTTCATCAAAAAATATTGTCTTCCAAAGCCCGTGTTGGCTGGACTGGGATTGGCGCTCCTTGTTTTTGCCATCGAGAAGATGACGGGATTGAACCTTGAATTTGATTTTGCTCCCCAAACTCCTTTGATGGTCGCTTTCTTTGCGACGTTAGGTTTTGCAGCGTCTTGGAAACAGCTTCGAATGGGGGGTAAAGCCGTTATTCATTTCTTGCGTCTTTGCATCGGACTTTTGCTTCTTCAAAATTTGATTGGGATCGGAGTGGCTCTCGGCCTGGGGGAGTCTCCACTTTTTGGAGTGATGGTCTCCTCAGTGTCATTGGTTGGCGGACCTGGGACATCCCTCGCTTTTGCTCCTCTTTTTGAAGAAAGTGGGTTGCAGGGCGCTGCCAGTATTGGGCTCGCATCTGCGATGGGGGGCATTTTCTTAGCGGGGCTTTGGGGAGGGCCTGTTTCTGCCTTTTTGATCCGTAGAAATAATCTGCAGAACAATGGTGAGCTCATAGGCTTGAGTGAAAATTCAGATCATGAAAAACTATCTATGAAGTTCACCGAAAGCGGTCTTGTTTGGAGTCTCTTTAAATCCTTCGGCATTATCTTTTTAGTCATGATGGTTGGTGGGTGGGTCTCACAAGGACTTATTGCTGTTGGGCTGACACTTCCGGGATACATTGGCGCGATGATAGCTGCGAGCTTTGTGAGAAATTTAGATGATTACAAGGGGATATTTAAACTTAATGTTAACTTTCTTGAAGTTCTAGGATCTATGGCGCTCAGTTTTTTCATTGTGATGAGTTTGCTCGCCATTGATTGGTCCAAGCTTTCCGGTCTTGCGGGGCCGCTGTTGATTTCGCTCTCGATCCAGGGGATTGTCATTATGCTGATTTCTATCTGGGTGATTTTTCCAATGATGGGCAAAGACTATGACTCAGCAGTGATCGCCGGCGGGACTGTGGGCTTTATGTTGGGAACCACAGCCAATGCCATGGCTAATATGCAGGCAGTGACCAAGCAGTTTGGATCTACAGCTCGGGCTTTTCTGGTCGTGCCCTTGGTCGGGGCTTGCTTCATCGATTTTGTGAATGCGGCAGTGATTTCGATTCTTGTGAATTATTTAAAGTGATGTCATTCTAAAACTCTATGTCAAATCCATCAAAAAATCAGAATCCCAAAGGTCCAGCACCCGAAGGTGCCAACTTCCTGAAAGCCATTATTGAAAAAGATCTCGCCAGCAACAAGCATGGTGGAAAAGTCATCACTCGGTTTCCTCCAGAGCCCAACGGTTACCTTCACATTGGACATGCA
>JBKCXY010000155.1:0-41863 GCA_046315835.1 Pseudobdellovibrionaceae bacterium
CAGCAAGTGCTTGATCTCAAAGATGATCAATTCGCCGAAGATTTAAAGGAAGAGCCAGAGAGCGAGTTGCTAGAGCTACCCGAAATTGAAATCAAACCAGTTCAACGGCGGAAGGTTGTTCTTGCTAAAAAGGTCCCACAAAGAGTTGAAAACTGGGAGCTACCTAAGCTTTCTTTACTTCAAGATCCACCGGCAACCCGCCATCGCATAGATCCAAAAGAAGTTCAGAAGCGCGGTGAAATATTGAGACAGAAACTGCAAATTCATGGGGTTGAGGGAGAGGTCGTTGCTGCAAGGCCCGGTCCCGCGGTGACTTTGTTTGAATTCAAGCCAGCTCCGAATGTGAAGCTCAGCAAAATTACAGAACTTGAAGATGACTTGGCATTAGCGCTGAGTTCTGAGTCACTCCGAATTCTGGCACCCATACCGGGTCGAGACGTGGTGGGAATTGAAACATCGAACCCCACCCGTGAAACGGTTTACCTCAAAGACATTCTTGCCTCTGATGATTTTTGGAAAGAGGACCTCACTTTACCCATTGCACTTGGAAAGCAAGTGAATGGAGATCCAAAGATTCTTGATCTACGAAAAATGCCACACCTCATGGTGGCAGGAACGACTGGATCAGGAAAATCAGTATTTACAGTTTCGATGCTGACAGGATTTTTGTTTAAACATTCTCCAAAGACTCTTCGATTGATTATGGTTGATCCCAAGCAGGTAGATTTAAAGGCTTTCGAAAAAATTCCTCACTTAGCGTTGCCGATAGTGACAGATCCTCGAATGGCCGTGAATTCATTGAAATGGGCCGCGCGAGAAATGGATAAACGAAATAAATCCATGAGTAAGTTTGGCGCTCGCAAGCTCGAAGAGTTCAATGAAATTGTCTCAAAACTCACAGCAGACGAAATTGCGGAGCACGAGAAAATAAACAATGAGCTTGAGCAAACTCCTGGGAAAAAAGCGGACAAGTACTACTATTCTCCACAGCCCTACTTGGTTATTGTCGTTGAAGAGTTTGGTGACTTAATGACAATCGATAAAGCAAATGTCGAACAGTCAATTGTGCGAATTGCCCAGATGGGCCGCGCCTGTGGAACTCATTTGATCATTGCTATGCAGTCACCCAGAAAAGAAGTGGTCACGGGCCTTGTTAAAACGAACATCCCTGGAAGAATCAGTTTTAAAGTCAATTCCGTCATGGACTCTCGAATCATCCTGGATGAGACAGGGGCAGATCGTCTGCTGGCCCAAGGGGATATGCTCGTGAGAGCTCCAGGATCCTCATCGTCAGTTCGACACCACGGTCCGTTCTTAGAGAATGAAGAAATCGAAGGTGTTGCTGACTTCTGGGCCAAACAGTCTTCCCCACTTTTTGATCATGCAGCTTTGAAAGCCATGGAGGGTGGAACTGGTGATTCAGGCTCTGGAGAAGGTATGGATTCCGATGGTGATGAATATGATGAGCAATATGATCATATTGTTTCCTGGATTTCGACGCGGGAAACTGTCTCCACCACGCAGATTCAACAGCACTTCAAGTTGGGCTATCCGAGAGCCGCAAGATTGATGCAGCAGCTCGAATCCCAGGGCGTTGTGAGCCAAGCCAGCGGCAGCAAGCCGCGTCAAGTGTTGGTGAATAATTTGAATCGATTAGCAGAATAATAAATTGACTCATGAGGGGGGGTGGAATCTGATTATACCTCCAATAACTCAAGGAGGGTTTATTATGATTAAGTCTGCCGTTATGGCTCTTTGCCTGACATTCGCAGTTGGCGCACAAGCAACAAATGTTAACGAAGTTGCTTTGAGCTTGTCTCAATCTGTTCTTTCAGAAGTCGATGCTCAGAACATGAACTGGAAAGTTGGTGATTCTGCGAGCTACAATATGAAAGGTGGATTCATTAATGGAAAAATGGTGATGAGCATTAAGTCCATCACTGGAAATGAAGTTGTGATCAACCAAAACTTGGACCTGGGATTCCTTGGCAAGCAAGATTGTGATGCAACAATTGATGCTTCTAACGGTCAAACTAAGAAGTTGGTTTGTAACGGTCAAGAACAACAAGCTCCGAGCCAAGGTGACATCGAAGTTGTCGATATTAAGGATGACAAAATCACTGTCCCTGCAGGAACTTTTGAGTGCTTGCACATCATCGCTAAGAACACCAAAGACAACTCTGAAATCAATCAATGGGCAAATCCTAAATTGGTTCCAGTTTCTGGCTTGATCAAAGCTGTTACGCCTTCTCAAATCGGAACAATGACAGTTGAATTGACAGCATTTAAAAAGAACTAATGCGTGCTGTGAATCGACCGTATTTTTCTAGTTACATAAAAAGAGCCACTTTACTAGTGGCTCTTTTTTTTAGTTCCTTCATTTCAGATGTAAGCTTCGCAAATAGATCTGAAACCTACAAAGATGTGATCGAGAAAGCTTTTTCCCTGTCCCTTCAGCGAGATCGCGCTCAGGCTCTCCAGATTCTGAGGAGTGCCTCTAAAAAAGAATCTAAAAAACCAGCGGCTCAAAAGGAAATTTCTCAAGCCATTGAAAAAGTTGCCACGATATTTCTCTCGGACAAAGCTCAGCAAGCCTATGAGCTTGGACTGAGTCTGATGTCCACCGAACCAGCAATGGCTTATCAGCGACTTCAAGATGCTCAGCGAATCGAAGCCGATAATCTTTCAGTGGAATTGGCTCTTGGAAGACTCAATTTAACACTCAACGATTGTACACAAGCCAACGAGCGCCTCTCCAAGCTCGAAAATTTTGTACATCACTCGGAAGAGGTCAGAATCTTCTTTGCTCAAGCGCACCTCTGTTCCGGCCGATATGACTTAATCAATCTCCCAAAAGTCTCCGAAAAAAATCGATCCATTGTTTGGTCGGCGATTGAGCTTGAACTTCTGTTTAAGCAGAGCCAATTCATTAAAGCTCGGGAGCGTGGCTTAGCTATTTCAAGATTGGACTCACAGTATCCAGAAAGTTCCTATTGGATTTTCAAGATCGAAGACTCACTGAAGATTCCAGCAACGAGATCAGCCGAGCGATATGTCAATTTATGTAAATCTTTGTCGCTCAGACAGCAACGAAGTTATCTAGCTGATCCCTACTTGTGTCGGCGAACTGCAGAAGCTGAAGCATTCCTGAAGAAAGTCGGATCTCGAGGGGGCGACTAGATGCGATTACTTATTTGTTTGATCATGATTTATAGTCTGGGTTGTGGAGTGAAGGGAAAGCCTTTAGCTCCCCTCCAGCCGACACCGATTGGCCGAGGCGAGCCCAGCTTCCAGAAGGCAGCTGAGCAAATTCAACTCTCTCCTAAGAAAAAAGCGAAACCGCCCGGAGACTGGGAAGAGGAAGAGGATTTTCCTGAATGATCCTGCGGATGAGTGGAGCTGGAAACACATTTACAATCTTAGATCAGCTTTCAGATCTGCCAGATTCAGCGGACTGGAGCGCACGCGCTCAAGAGCTTTGTGCACAATCACCCACAACAGACGGGTTTCTCGTTTTGTGGAAGTCGCCTGATTATGATTTTCAATGGGACTTCTACAACAATGATGGATCTCGCGCAGAGATGTGTGGAAATGCGGCCCGATGTGCCGCCCGGTATTATTTAGAAAAATCAAAGAAAGAATCTTGTACCTTTTTGACAAAGGCCGGCCTCATTTCTGGAAAGTGGGCTTCGAAATCAGAAGATCAAATCAGCGTGTCCTTAACGCCCATTCAAAACTTACAGGCGAGATTTTTAGCTCAAACTCTTGCAGGCACAGAGATTCAGGGGACATTCTTAAATACGGGAGTCCCTCATTTCGTCATCGAGCACGAGCCCGATCGCACCCTGGCCGTTGCTTTGAGAGCTTCACACTCTTTTGGAGCATCAGGGGCAAATATTACTTTTTCCCAGGCAATGGGCCCTCACCGAACTAAAGCTGTGACATTTGAGAGAGGTGTTGAAGACTTTACGTTAGCCTGCGGGACCGGAGCTGTCGCTGCAGCCTATGCTCATTTTGAAAAAAATAGTGCTGAAGCCTCTGTTGTGGTAGAAATGCCCGGCGGAGAGCTAGAAGTAAAGAAGGGCACACCGCCGACGCTCACTGGGCCCGCCATTTATATTGGAGATCACTCATGAAAAAAATAAGAGGCACAGTGACGGCCCTTATCACCCCGTTTAAAAATGGAAAGATTGATGAACTTGGACTCACTCAACTCGTCAAGAAACAGTTGTCGGATGGGGTTCAGGGATTTGTTGTCCACGGGACGACAGGAGAATCTCCTACGCTTTCTAAGTCTGAAAAGAAGTCCGTCTTCGATTTAATCAAATCTCTCGTTCCAGCGCAGTTTCCTTTAATCGTAGGCACTGGTACCAATTCTACTGAGGAAACCATTCAAGCATCCATTGAGGCTGAGAAATGGGGAGCTGACGCTTTGTTAGTTGTGGTTCCTTATTACAACAAGCCCCCTCAGCGTGGGCTTCTTGAACATTTTAAAGCCGTTGCTTCAGCAGTGAATACACCCATTTTGCTTTACAATGTTCCTGGTCGAACCATCACTTCCCTGGAGCTAGATACAATTAAGAAACTGAGTGAACACCCCAATATTATTGGAATAAAAGAGGCATCTGGGAACATTGAGTTTGCTCAACAAATTCGCGCAGCTTGTGGCGAGAGCTTTATCCTGCTTTCTGGCGATGACGGAACTTATGATCGCTTTATGGAAGTCGGCGGAGATGGAGTCATTTCTGTGGCGTCTCATATCATTCCCAAAGCCTTTTTAACCAGAACAGCTTCAAAGCACTTACCACTCATTGATGCTTTATTTGTCGAAGCGAATCCTATTCCAGTTAAAATGGCAGTTCATCTTTTGGGACTTATAGCGACTCCCGAATGTCGTCTACCACTGGTGACGCTGTCTGAGGCAAATACTAAAAAACTCAAAGACCTGATGAAATCCGAGGGGCTTTTATGATTCGAATTTCTGTTGTTGGAGCCTCAGGCAGAATGGGCCAGGAGCTCTATCATGTGATTCATTCAGCTTCACACTTGAAGGCTTCGGTGGGTTTCGTTTCTAAGAAAAAACAAGGAACTCTGTTCCAGTTTACGAGCCATCAATTCGATAGAGAGAGTGCATTAAAAACAGATGTGGTGATTGATTTTTCGTCCTTAGAGGCTTTGCCAGAAGTCGTTGAGTTCTGCCTGAAGCATCGTCTCCCCCTTGTTTGTGGAACCACGGGAGTGAACGAGAGCCATCTTGAAAAATTAAAGAAGGCCGGAAAAAAAATTCCGGTACTGTGGTCCCCCAATATGAGTGTCGGAGTTGCCGTCTTGAGAAAAGCGCTTTCCGCGCTCTCTGCAATCCCTGATTTTGATTATCAAGTGGAAGAGTTTCATCACAACAAGAAAAAAGATAATCCTTCAGGAACGGCTCTTCAGATACAACACTCCCTGGAAAAGGCCATTCAGAAGAAATGCCCAAAACCGATTGGAATTCGTGGCGGCGGTATTATTGGTCTTCATAAAGTCTATGCCATGTCGGATGAAGAGGTCTTGGTTTTTGAACACCAAGCCATTCACCGAAGGGTTTTCGCAAAAGGTGCGGTCAGAGCTGCTCTTTGGTTGAGGAAACAGAAACCAGGGTTTTACGGAATCGATGACCTACTGCTAAAATAGCGGTGATGAATCAATTTCTTATTTCAGTCTCCATTGATTTAATTGGCGGTATTCAAGACGCCCTTTACCTTGTTCGCTCCTTGAGCTCTTCTGCTCAAATCGAAAAAGTATCTTCGATCTACAAGAGGTTCTTGAATTCCAGAAATGAGGACTTGAACTCTGAGCTGGTATTTGTCATGAAGGCAGAGTCATCTTTGAGCTCCGAAGATCTCGATGCCAAGCTCTCCGAGCTGAGAAAATCTGCGCGTGCTGGAAGAAAACGCTCATTTCGAATTTTGTCTATGAACAACCAAATCCAGCTCAAACCAGACTTGGCATTGCCTCACCCGGACCTCATTCATGACCGCTTGATTCTACAGTGTTGCTGTGAAGTCTGGGAAAACTATCTTCATCCCGTGACAGGTCAGAAGCTGAGTGAGATTCTTTTGATGAGCGAGGCCCTAGATTCGGCTGAATTTTTCACGCAGGGTAAAGGACTCATTGGAGCCAACCGATGACTATCCAGAGTATTCAACTCAAAATCCTTTGTTCTTTCATGATGTTGCTCATTTTGAGTTGCGCCAGTGGCGTCAGGCTTGAAGATCAGAACAAATCACTCATGATCATTCGGCAAGGGATTGAAGGTGTTATGGGCAGTGCTCCTCGCTGGATCAGCCAAAATCAAAGAGAGTTTCATTCCCACTACTTCTCACGAAAAGATGATCCAAAGTTCAATCCCACAACTTCTCGAGAGCGAGCCTACGCCAAGTTTCTGGTTCTTGGCGATCGAAGGCCTTATAACGTCGGCATTGATGTCATTGTTCAAAAGCGAACTCCGAATGGGTATGAAGACGTTGGCAGTGATGAAAAGCTAGCGTTGGACCTCAAGAAAGAATTAAAAACTAGACTTAACCAAAGTCAGGACCAAATGAACGTCATTGACGACTTCAGAGCCTTCTAAATACCATAAGAATATCCAGTGGATATTCGAATGAAAAGAAGCTTTATTGCCCCTTTTTCTAAATTCCTTCCCCTGATGGCTCTTGTGGCCTTCAGTTTTTATCACTCAGAGACTCGCCACTACGATGTTCGGTTGATTACTCAACCCCTTTTGATTCAAGCCAACAAGTTTGATCCAGCAAGAATTGCCTTTGAAGAAATCGCAGCTCGTCAGGTTCAAAGCGATCAAGTGACTTCTCAGCAAATCACACCTCCACAGAAGAAAGCTGAAGTGGTTCTGAATCTTAACGAAACTGCGGTTCAAAAAGCAGCGAATGGATTTAAGTCATTCAAAGCTGAGCACATGATCTTGCCCGTCACCCAAGTCACCAAAGAATCCATTGCTCAATTTCAGGAAGATTGGTCGTGGGTGAATGAGCTTCCACCTGCGCAAAAAAGACGAATTGAAATTGCCAAGCGAGAATTCAACATTGAACAAGAGGATTGGAAGATTCCTACAACGCAAGAGTTGATTAAAGCCAAAATAAGCGAAGTCATCGGCGAAGATATTGACCAGGAAAAAAGACAAGACAATGAGAGCTCAAAACTTGCAACCGACCTTCGCTTCCAAGGAGAAATCCAGTTTGACCGACTACCTTGGTACCCGGAACTCTCAGTGCAGGCTCACTGGTATGAGGACAATGTTGCAAAGCGACCTGTGAAAATAGATATGTCTCAGCATCGTTACACAGCCACTCTTGATCGACCCATTGGCTCGTTAAGAGCTCGGCTCGTCGATCCGCAAGGACTAATTCTGGGCGAGGGCATTGCTCGAATTTCACAGACTGATATCGCAGCAGGACGGGGCCCAACTCTCATTCTTCGCCCGTCTCTCGCCACGATGGCTGGCAATCTAGATGATTTCAAAGATCGCAAAGATCAAAGTTTTTCTTCAAGTAAGGGTGAGAAAAAGATTTCGAGTCCCGCAAGAGTGCTTTTTGCCTCGTATGGAGAGGAAAGTGCGGCTGATCAATTTGGTCGTTTTCAGTTTGACCGAGTGGCTCCTGGATCCTGGGGAATCGTTCGTACAGAAAGTTCAGATTTCTATCCGAGCCTTTATCTGACTCAAGCAGGCACTGAGTCACAGTGGCCACAGTTCTCAAAGTCCATGGTTCAAGCACTTTTGGATATTGCGTCTGAAAGATCACTTGTCTCTTTATCTGAAGAAAATAATTCAATTGTGTTCGGACAGATCAAGCAGGATGGAAAACCAATTTCAGGCCTCAAGGTGGGGGCAGAGCTTTTTCCAGAGCAGATGGCTATTTACTTCAACGAGTTGATGCTTCCTGACTTTGCCCTCGAGGGAACCTCTTCCAATGGATACTTCGCCATTTTGAATCTTCCAGAAGGATTTCACTCCTTGATCGTCAAAGCAGGAGAGCACTATTTCAGTCATCAAAATGTGATTGTAGATGCAAATACCATCTCCTTTACAGAAGTTGAGTCCACTCTCAGAAAAGATAGGGCAAGCCTAAAGATTTTTGACGCCTTTTCATCAGAACCCCAAGAAGTAGAAATTGAAGGACAGTCTTGGAGTGAATCCTTTCAAGCGACAGGGGAATCTCAAGTTTATCTTCCTCAGGTCAACCGACTGTCTTTAATGAAAGTGAAACCTTTCAATCAACAGTATGCTGATGCGATTTACCAGTATAATGACCTGACAGACTTCATCCATGTCCCATTGCTTCAGACCCGGTGGCTTGCCGACCTGGCTGCAACACGGAGGTTGAGTTTAAATCCGAACTCAGGGACGGTGGTTGGTTTTGTTCAGGGAGATCAATTTGAAGTCTATCTTCCTCACCTGCAGAATTTTGATCCTCAAAATATTCTCTACTTTGATTCTCAGGGGCGAATCACCACTGATGGTCAGCAGGGCGGAGGATTTATTGTCTACAATTTACCTGAGAGCAGTCAGTCGATTGTTGTTCTTGGAAAAGAAGCCAACTTGCTGAATTCTAAAGTGATCCCAGTGGATCTTCCGTCACTCAATGTTTTGAACTTTTCTTTCTAGGATTCTTTAAGGCCTAAGACCCAATTTTTAAAGAACTGCCCTCGGTCTTCAAATGATTTGAACTCATCAAGGGATGTTCCGCCCGGAGAAAGCAACACCAGGTCCCCACTTTTCAACTGATTCTCGAGATTTTTGAGTGCTGAACCGAGTGCAGGAAAGTAGGATCCTTCTTGTCCAATTCTATTTTTGATTTGAGCACCGTATTCTCCAAAGAAGCAGCAACTGATGAGATGATCTTGCTGAAGGGATTGAAGCTTTTCCCAATGAAGACCCTTATCTTTCCCCCCCAGCAAAAGGTGAACTTTGCCACTATGTTGAGATCGGACAGAGCTGACGGCCTGCTCTACTGACTCAAGCGCGGTGGCTTTAGAGTCATTGATAAATGTGACGCCATTCACTTCACCTAAGTTTTCTAATCGATGAGGAAGACCTTTAAAATTTTGCATGGCTGTGATGGATTTTGCATCCCAATTCAACACTTGAGCCATTCTCACACACATCGCAAGATTGTCTAAATTATGAGAGCCCACGAGCTGACAACTTTTAACCTGTAGTTGAGTCATCAGAGAGTCATTCCTGTCCGTCCAATAGATGGGAGTGGAGCCACCGTAGTTCTCTTTGAAAAATTGTTCCAGATCGCCCCCATTTTTATTCAGAACAATGGCCTTCTGAGTTCTGCTGGGCAGAAACATTTTAGAACTGTAATATTCAGTGAGGCTGCTATAGCGTTCTAAATGATTAGGGGAGAGGTAGGTGATTCCACCCACTTCGAGATCTAGGTTCTTGAAATTTTCCAATTGATAGCTACTGAGTTCTAGAACCACAAACTGAGCTCGAGATCTACCCTGCAGAACTTGAAAGCAGTAGCTCGCGAGGGGTTCACCCAAATTTCCGCCAACAAAACAGTGGGGATCAACAGTTTTTGCCCCCTCACCAAGGAGAGAAACTGTTGTTGATTTCCCCAGGGAGCCTGTGATCCCGATCACTCTCTCGGTTTGTAACAAGGCAAATGAAAACTCGAGTTCGCTTGAAATCCTTCCACCGGACTCAGCAAAGTCTTTAATCCAAGGCGTATTGAGGGGTACGCCGGGGCTCACAAAAAGTGTTCTCGGAGATTTTCTAAGAAACTGAGCGGGGTCATTTTCGTCAGCGGTCGAATCTCGATGATCAAAGGTAATAATCTCTGATCTCTGATAGCCAAGCTCCAGAAAGAGTTGCAGGAGTGCCCGACCCGTGACCCCTAACCCAACAATTCCGAAAGGCTTTCTAAAACCAAGTTCTTGAACTGACATATCTCAACTTTTATCAAACTGAGGCTTGAATTTCACCTGTTCTAATTCAGAATAGAATTATGAGTCATAGTTTTGAACGGGCAAACTTTACAGCCATCGTCAGTGATATGCATCTTTGTGAAGCAGAGCCAGTTCATCCTCGATTTCCGTTATGGAAGAAGTATAAAACCAAACAGTTCTTTTTTGATGATGTCTTTAACGACTTCCTTCACCACATTGAAACATTGGCAGAAGGCCATCCCGTAGAGCTCGTTCTCAATGGTGATATTTTTGACTTTGACTCGGTCATGTCCCAGCCTGATGAGCCCAGTTTTCGAATTTCAAACCTGGAGAAACAGCGTGGGCTTTATCCAAGGCCTGAGAGGTCCAAGTACAAGATTCAAGTCATTTTAAAGCACCATGAACTTTTAGTCCAAGGATTGCAGTCTTTCTTGAATCGTGGGAACCGCGTTGTTTTTGTGATTGGTAATCATGATTTGGAACTTCACTTTCCAGAAGTGCAAGAGGAAATTCTTGCGAGCTTAGCACCTCAGCCTGACCTCAGAGCGCAGATTCGTTTCTGTGAGTGGTTTTATGTGAGCAATAAGGACACCCTGATTGAGCATGGAAACCAGTATGATGCCTATTGCTCATGCGATGACCCGATCAATCCCTTCTTTCAAGGATATAACTTTAAGGGCATGAGGCTCCCCTTTGGAAATTTGGCGTGTAGATACATCTTGAATGGGATGGGATTTTTCAACCCTCATGTTGAGAGTAACTTCATTATGAGCCTTTCCGAATACGTTCGATTCTTTACTAAGTATATGCTGCGTGCACAGCCAACGTTGATGCTGGATTGGTTTTACGGAGCCATGGTGACCCTTTGGAAGTCTTTCAGCGAAAGATTCTACTCTCCGATCCGCGATCCCCTGAAGATCGAAGACAAAGTAAATCAGATTGCCTTGAAGGCAAATGCAACTCCGCGCATGGTTCGTGAACTTAAAGAGCTCTTTGTGGACTCTGCCTCCAATAATCCGTTCTTGATTATGCGAGAACTTTGGCTTGATCGGGCCTTTATTGTTTTGATCGCCTTTGTCCTGATTTTTCAACTGATGCTCCTGATTAAGCAATTCTTCCATGTTTCTTTCTTTTGGGCGTTTATTCCTCTTTTCATTCTCCTGCCTTTCTTTGTGTTCTATTCAAAATCAGTCACTTCGTTGGTGAGTGGATTCAAGGAACCTGATGAGCGAATCCTCGCGACGGCGGCAGCAATCACTGGTGTGCAAAGAATTGTTTATGGGCATACTCATTTGATCCGTCATGAAATGATTGGTGCCGTGGAGCACTTGAACTCTGGTTGTTGGTCGCCGGCATTTTTAGATGTGGAATGCACCCAAGCGATGGATCAGAAGACCTTTGTGTGGCTGACACCCACGGCAGAGGGCCCCAGGACTGCGACCCTGAAGATTTTTGCTCAGGGTGGCAGCAAAAAAGTTCAGAACTTTATGCCGCGTAAAAAGAAATAATGCGCCGCCCATGCGTTTGTTTGAATTTGAAGCTCAAAACTCGTTGTCAGGAACCTGGCCCTATGTAAACCTTTTCAAGGTTATATTTAAGGAGGCTAAGAATGGCTGACGTTTTGGTAGTTACAAGCAAAGTAAAAAAATACATCAAAGAAAATGGTCAGATGAACACTTCATCTGAAACAATTGAAGTTCTTTCCAAGGCTATTGAGCAGCTTTGTGCAAAGGGCATCGAGAGTGCGAAAGCTGATGGTCGAAAAACCGTCATGGCTCGCGACATTCATATCGATCATCTCTAATTCTCAGAAAATTCTAAATGGGGCACACTCAGTGCCTCATTTATTTATGCAGAAGACCATTTCTTCTTTATTCCTTTTTTTGTCTATCATTGGCTGTCAATCTTCACCTACGAAGAAGAACATTCTTCCATCAGAAGTCAGCAGTGAGCCTGCTTGAAAGACAACTCAAACAACAATTCCTGGTCGTCCGAAGGGGCCTTTCCACCCACCATTTCCGATTGAAGAACAGATTAAAAATATTCGTTTTGCCACGGGCATTCCTGGATTGTCTGTTTTGGCAGTTGATCAAGGACCTCGGCAGATTTTTATTCATGATGGTTTTCGCAAATGGGGGTCTTCTGACTTTATCCAAGAAAATGATCGATGGCATCTTGCTACAAACACCCAAGCGATGACGTCTTATATTCTTGCACAACTGCATCAGCAGAAAATCCTAGATCTTGAAAAACCACTCAATACGTATCTGTCTTTCAAAATTCATAAAGAGCATCGAAGTTTAAAGCTGATTGATCTTTTGAGACATCAAACAAAGCTCCAAGACGCCCTCTCCTTCTCAGACGGAACACTTTGGAAAAATTTGTGGTCCACCAGCAAAACAGCACCTCAGCTTCGAGTGCTTCTGAGCGAGACTCTTCTTAAGGCGCAAGGTCGAAAGTCTGAAACTGGATTCAATTTCAACCACGCCAATTATGTCATTGCTGCGAGTATTGCCGAAGCTGTTACCGGAAAGTCGTGGGAATCACTTGTTCATCAGTACATCTTTGTTCCACAAAAGATGAAGACTTGTGCTTTTGGAGCGGCTGGAGATGCGAGATTAAAAAATGCAGACCAACCTTGGCCTCACTTTGAAAAGGACAAAAAGATTCAATTTGTCCCCCCAGGACCCGAAGCCGACAATCCACCCGCATTGCGACCCGCTGTTGGAGTCCACTGTTCCCTTCAAGATTGGTCCCAGTTCATCAGCATCCTCGAAAAAGAATATCGTCAGAAAGGCATCTTGGATCCAGTGACGTTAAAATTGCTCTTCGAAGAATCACAAGGCTCTCGCTTTGTTGCCGCGGGCTGGTCTCGAAGTGAAAATGATTGGAGCTCTGGACCCGTTTTCTCCCATGATGGAACCAATGGCTTGAATTTCTCTTCTGCAGTTTGGGCTCCAGAGACAGGCAAGAGAATTCTTTTTGCAACGAACATCGGTGGTCCTCGGGGTTCAATTGCTGCCATTGAAGCCCTGCGAATTTTGATGAATTCTAAATGATTTTTTGAAGGTCTTCCCAAGTGATAATCTTCACACCGAGCTTTTCGGCCTTTTCAAGCTTAGACCCAGGATCTTCCCCAACCACGAGATAATTGAGCTTTGAAGAAACCCCACTGAGAAATTTTCCACCATGGGACTCGATAAAGTCTTTCGCGAACTCTCTCTTTACTGGGAGCGTTCCCGTAATGAGGAAGCTCATTCCTGTCAATGAGCCCTCCGTATTTCTCTGGCTCTTTTGAATCTGAACACCCAATTCAGTCAGCTCTAAGGCGTCCGCAACAGCCTCTTGGTTGTGTAGAAACTCCTTAATTGCTTGAAGAACTTTTGGACCCACCTCAGGAATTTTCAAAAGCTCCTCATCACTCGCCGAGAGAAATGAATCTAAAGATCCGAAGTGATCTGCAATAAGATGAGCTGTTTGCTCGCCAACAAAGCGAATTCCTTGGGCGTAGATAAACCTTTCAAGAGTCGTATTTTTACTTCGGCTCACGCTCGCAATAATATTCTCTGCTGATTTATCTCCTTGTCGATCAAGCTGAAGGAGAGCTTCTTTTGTGAGTCGGTAAAGATCGGAAAATTTTCTCACAAGACCCTCGTCATAAAGAGTCTCAATCAAGCGGTCACCAATCTTGTCTAAATTCATGGCCTTTCGAGAAACAAAATGCTTCAACGCCTCTTTGCGAACGGCGGGACAATACCGATTGGGGCACCTGAGAACTGCTTCTTCTTCGGTTTTGATGGCCTTAGTTCCACACGAAGGACACTCCTGAGGGATCACATAGGGGTGAGAATTTGAACTTCGATGTTGCAAAAGAACCGATACGATCTCAGGAATCACATCCCCTGCTCTTTGAACCACAACGGTGTCAGCAATTCGCAAATCTTTCCGGTCAATTTCATCTTGATTATGAAGTGTCGCATGAGTCACAGTCACTCCGCCCACCTTGACTGGCTTCATCACTGCGACGGGTGTCAGTGCCCCCGTTCGGCCCACTTGAACAAGAATTTCTTCGATTGTTGTGGTTGCCTGTTCGGGGGGATACTTGGCGGCAGTCGCCCAGCGAGGACTCTTTGCAATGAGTCCTAAATCTTGTTGGAGCGCTAACAGATTTACCTTTACCACGATTCCATCAATGTCGTAGTCGAGCTCTTTTCTGATTTTGTGAATGGCATGATAGAAATCGATCACCTCTGTGGCAGATTCACAAATGCCTGAAAGTGCCTGCTTTTTGTGATGTCCCGGAGGGCGAAATCCCCATTGAGCAAGATGCTCATGAAAATCACTTTGAGATTTAAAATCCAAGCCCTCCGTGAAACCCGGAGCATAGGCCATAAACTTAAGCATTCGTTGTGCTGCAATACGACTGTCCAATTGTCTGATGGAACCTGCAGCTGCATTTCTTGGATTTGCAAACGTGTTTTCCCCAGATTCTTCTTGGGCGATGTTCAAATCTTGAAAGTCCTTTTTGAACATTAAGACCTCTCCGCGAACTTCAATTTTCGGAAGATCAACGGGAATCCGCAGAGGGACATTTCGAATTGTTTTTACATTGGCTGTCACATCTTCACCTGTAACACCATCACCACGAGTCAAAGCCCGAACAAGAACCCCGTGTTCATAGATCAGTTCAAGGGCGAGCCCATCGTATTTGGGCTCGCAAAAATACTGCACCGGTTGATCTGAATTAAGGAATTTCTTTATTTTTTTATCAAACTCAAAAAGATCCTCAACGGAATAAGAGTTGCTCAAACTCAACATTGGCAATGTGTGCTGCGCTTTTTCAAAGAAGTCTAATGGCGGAGATCCAACCCGCAAAGAGGGAGAATCAGGCCCAACCCAATCCGGGTGGGACTTTTCGATTTGAAGCAGTTCGTTGTAGAGCTGGTCATAGTCGTAGTCAGAAATTTCAGGCTTATCAAGCACATGATAGAGGTGGTCATGCTTAAAAATTCCTTTCTTCAGCTCCTCATATCTTTTGCGATTGCTCATGAGTGAAAACTACCTCGACCAAGAGCGAGATACAAGCATCTGTTGAAGTTGAAAGTCTCTTCCTATAGATTAGTCCATTATGTCGAAGGCACCCTCAATTGACACAGCTACCGTAGAAAAAATGAGTCACTTGGCAAACTTAAAAATGACTAGTGACCAAGTCAAAGAGATGAGCTCAACGCTGACAAAAGTTGTTCAGCTTTTTCAGAATTTATCCCAAGTCGACACGTCTGGCGTTGAACCGTTGTTCACCCCTGTAGATATCCAGCTTGAACTGCGCGCGGATCAAGCCCAATCCGATTTTACTGCCGACGAAATGCTTTCGAATGCGCCCGATAAGACAGGGAATCTCTTCAATGTACCTCCGGTGGTTTCATGATGATTCACGAGTTCACTGCATCACAGCTAGCCAGCAAAATTCAAAGCAAAGAACTCTCTGCGCGCGAAGTTGCCAAATATTTCTATGAGCGAGCTCAAAGCCTCAATGAAAAACTGAACGCCTTTATTACTTTCAATGAAAAGATTTTGAAAGATGCCGAAGAAATAGATCAAAGAGTTTCTCGGGGTGAAAGCCTCGGGCGCTTAGCGGGCGTGCCATTGGGTGTAAAAGACATGTTCTGCACACGCGGAATGAGAACGACAGCGGGCAGTCGGATCTTAGAAAACTTTGTTCCACCCTACGATTCAACAGTCGTCAGTAGACTTCGGCGCGAGGGAGCCCTTGTTTTGGGGAAACTCAACCAGGATGAATTCGCCATGGGCTCTTCTGGAGAGACTTCATATTTTGGAACCTGTAAGAATCCTTGGGACCTCACCAAAACTCCAGGAGGAAGTTCTGGAGGCTCAGCAGCGGCGCAGTCAGCGGGTCTTGCCGCTCTTTGTTTGGGGACAGACACGGGTGGATCGATTCGTCAGCCCGCCAGCTTTTGTGGGGTTTATGGGATTAAGCCGACCTATGGACGAGTCTCTCGTTATGGGATCGTGTCTTATGCTTCATCATTAGATCAAGCGGGACCCATCTCTAAAAATGTGACAGATGCAGCTGTCGCACTTGAGATCATTTCTGGAAAAGATCCTATGGATATGACCAGCAGTGAGGCGCCAGTGCCTGCATTTTCTCAGCACTTAAACTCCAGCATGAAGGGGAAGAGAATTGCTGTTTTGAAGGAATATGAAAATTCCGACGGACTTTCTTCTGATGTTTACCAAGCTTATATGAGAACCATTGAGTATCTTAAAAAAGAAGGAGCTCATGTCGAACAAATTTCATGTCCTCATGCAGTTCATGGAGTCTCGGTTTACTATCTCGTCGCAACGGCAGAAGCCTCCAGCAACCTGTCGCGGTATGATGGAGTGAAGTTTGGTTACAGAGCAAAATTTGATAATATTTCGTCGACGAGCCTGAAGGATTTCTACTCCCAAACAAGGAGCGAAGGATTTGGTCCCGAGGTGAAGCGCAGGATTATGCTAGGAACATACTGCCTAGCGAGCGGTTACTATGATGCTTATTATAAAAAAGCATCCCAAGTTCGTAGACTCATTCGAGATGAATTTATTCGGAGCATGCAGGGGTTTGATGCCATTATTTCTCCGGTCACCTCGACGACAGCTTTTAACATTGGTGAAAAGATTTCTGATCCAGTGAAAATGTACATGAATGATATTTTCACTGTTTGTACGAATCTCGCAGGCCTCCCTGCGGCCTCAGTTCCCGTTGGCAAAGACAAGAATGGTCTGCCTATAGGTGTGCAAGTTCAAGCCCTACCTTTTTGTGAGCAATCCGTTCTCGATGTCAGCTATGCCATCGAGCTCGCTTTTGGTAGCGAAGTGGGAGCTCCACATGTTTAGGGGATATGAAGCGGTCATTGGACTTGAGGTTCATGCCCAATTGAAGACTCAATCAAAAATCTTCTCTGCAGATCCCACAAACTTCGATGCTTTAGACAACCAGAACACGAGTCCCGTAACTTTAGGGATGCCGGGAACTTTACCTGTTCTCAATGAGCAATCTGTGAGGTTAGCGATTGTTACTGGGTTAGCCCTAGGATGCTCCATCAGAAAAAAGTCAGTTTTCTCCCGAAAGAACTATTTTTATCCTGATTTACCCAAAGGCTACCAAATCTCTCAGTACGATGAACCAATCTGTGAACATGGCTTTCTTGAAATACAAAGTGAGTTGGGACCTAAGAAGATCAAGATCCTTCGTGCGCATCTGGAAGAAGATGCTGGTAAGTCCACGCATCACGGAGAGTTTACCCTGCTCAACTATAACCGAGCAGGAGTTCCATTACTTGAAATCGTATCTGAGCCTGATCTAAGAACACCAGTTGAGGCGGCCGAGTATGCGCGCACTTTACGTCAAATATTACAGTATGTTGAGTCTTGCGATGGAAATCTTGAAGAGGGATCTTTGCGCTGCGACTGTAATGTCAGCGTGAGAAAAATCGGCGAGACGAAGCTGGGCACTAAAGTTGAAATCAAGAACATCAATTCATTTCGCTTCATCGAGAAAGCCATTGAATATGAAATTGAAAGACAAATTGATGAGGTCGAAGCGGGTCGAAACATCATCCAAGAGACTAGACTCTATGATCCAGACAAGAATAGAACATTCACCATGCGCACAAAGGAAAATGCAGAAGACTACCGATATTTCCCTGACCCCGACATTCTCCCTTTGGTGATCCCTGAGGGTCTGATTGATCAAGTGAAGGCGAGCATCCCGCCACTTCCACAGGAAAGAATCAGAATATACACTCAGAAACTAGGGCTGTCAGATTACGATGCTAAAGTTCTCACCGAAACTCGAGCGCTTGCTGACTATTTTGAAATGACGGCAGAGCTTTCAAAGAAGCCTAAAGAAGCCGCCAATTGGATCATGAATGAGCTTCTTCGAGAGCTCAAAAGCAATCCGCAGAAGCTCACTGAGATTAAAGTGACCCCTCAGCACTTAGCTGAGCTCATCGACCTCGTCGATAAATCGGTGATTTCTGGGAAAATTGCTAAAGCTGTGTTTTCTGAAGTTTGGGCTTCCGGGCAAAATCCAAAGAGTATTGTGAATACAAAGGGTCTTGGACAAATTTCAGATGAATCTGCTCTCGAGAAGATTGTTGATCGAGTTCTCGCAGACAATGAAAAAACAGTAATTGAATATAAAAGTGGTAAAACCAAACTGCTCGGTTTTTTTGTGGGTGCTATTATGAAAGAAACAAAAGGACAGGCAAGTCCCGAAGTGGTCAACAAGTTACTTCAAAAGAAACTGAATGGATAGTGTATGAAAGTTGCTGCTTTAGATTTAGGAACGAATACCTTTCTATGTCTCATTGCAGATGTTGAAAATGGTGTCATCACTAAGGTTCACCATGATACAGCAGAGGTTGTCCGTTTAGGACAAGACCTTCATCAAACAAAGCAGCTGCATCCAGAGGCTCTTGCCAGAGCGGATCAGGCCCTGAAAAAATTTTCGGAAGTCATTAAGAAGCATAAACCTCATAAGGTTTTAGCGATGGCAACCTCAGCTGCGCGAGATGCACAAAATCAAAGCGAGTTTTTTGCGATTTGTGAAAAGCATAAAATTACCGTACAAATCATTCCAGGAGATCAAGAAGCACAAATCACCTTTCAAGGTGCTGTGTCCAATTTCGCGCCCGATGAAGTCCGGCGTGTTGTTATTGATATTGGCGGCGGGTCTACAGAACTCATCCGTGGAGTCGGTCACAAATTTGAATTTGGAGAAAGCATTGATATTGGAGCTGTCAGGCTGACAGAATCATTCATCTCGATTCAACCCATCGAGGACGTCGAGAGAAAAGCTCTGAAGCGCCACATCGAAGAAATGGTCAATCCCGTCATAGAAAAAATCAAAAAGGAAAAGATCGATCAATTGATTGCTGTTGCAGGGACTCCGACCGAGCTTGCAAAAATGGAAATAGGCAAGTTTGATGCTCTTAAAATTAATGGGTTTAAGCTCAAGATGTCCCACCTTGATCGGTATGAGGATGTTTTCGCCACGACATCCATCGAAGAGAAAGTAGATAAACTGAAAGTTTCACCGGGGCGGGCAGATATTATTTTTGCGGGCACAAGTTTGCTAAGGGCCATTGTCCAGAAGTGTGGATTTGAACAGGTCATTGTCTCAACGCGTGGTGTGCGTTACGGAATTGCACTTGAGATGGAGAAAACGTGAGAAGATATTTCTTTGCTCTAGTTGTCACAATTTTTTCATTGCAACTGGGGGCTCAGGAACCACAGCCGACTCTGCCGCAAAAGTGGATTTCCATCAATGGACATAAGCTCCAAGTTGAAGTTGCTGATTCACCCGATGAACTTCAAAAGGGTTTGATGTTCCGTCAGCAGCTCGACGAGGGAAAGGGAATGCTTTTTGTGTTTCCCGAAGAAGACATTCGAGCGTTTTGGATGAAGAATACATTTATTCCGTTGAGCATAGCTTACATCAACTCCAAAAAAGTGATCGTGGACATTCAGGACATGGCTCCAGCAAAGAGTATGATGCAAAGTCATTTCCCAAGCTATCCCAGTTCTCGGCCCGCAAAATATGCTCTCGAGGTTCCCCAAAATTGGTTCAACAAAAAAGGCATCAAAGTGGGCGATAAGATAAAGGATCTTTGAAGCACAGTTGAATACTAGACCTCTGTCGAGTCCAATAATGGTTTGCATCACAATTGTTCTGTGGTTAAATCGATGATGGAACAAGATGTTCCAGAAATTTTTATCAAGGAAGAAGCTACATGAAAAAACTTCTCTTACTTCTCGTACTATCAACGTGTGTTTGGCACTTGTCAGGCTGCACTTCAAAAGATGCCCAAGACGATACAGAAATTGCTGTTGATGACTCTGCAGCTATCGATGGGGAACTCGAGAAGGTTGATGGCGGAGAAGTTGCCTCAGATTCTACGAGCGAAGGTTTTCTTGACGAGCAACTTCCAGCAGATGCACTTGGCGAAACAGTTCCTCCAGCAGAAGTTGCAACAGAAGCTCCCGTCGATCCAGCGGCTGATCCTGGGTTAGAACCAGTACCCGAAGTTTCTGCTGAGCCAACGACAGAAGTCGCAGCGGTGGATCCTGGGCAATCCATAGCTTCTGATATGGCGCCCCCCATGGATGCCCCTGTAGATGCGACACCTGTTGAGACCGCACCTGTGATGGATAGCACGGTTGTTGCCTCCACGGAATCTTTAGAGCCCAAGCCAGCTCCCGCTCCTTTGAGAAAAATCGACACAACGCCAAGAATAGGGGCTAGTGGGGAGTTATTAAATTCAGTCTACATCGCTCGCCCAGGAGACAACTTTAGAAAAATTGCCTCTCTGATCTATGGAGACAAAACAAAA
Organism: Pseudobdellovibrionaceae bacterium; assembly: GCA_046315835.1. Taxonomy (GTDB): domain Bacteria; phylum Bdellovibrionota; class Bdellovibrionia; order Bdellovibrionales; family Bdellovibrionaceae; genus JAJTIC01. Next base: position 20,352 of record JBKCXY010000155.1, read on the forward strand.
TGGAAAGCACTCAGGGACAATAATCCGAGCATTTCCTCGGTAAAACCTGGTAACAAAATCTATTACAATTCACCAGTAAGACCTCAAGACGACACTAAAGTTCTCACATACTATGAAGATCAGGGAATGGTTCCCGAAGTTTACATGGCTCAAGAAGGTGATGATCTAAAAAAAGTTTCTAAGAATCTTTTGGGTTACGACAGAGCTTGGCAGGAAATTTGGTCAACAAATCCAGTCGAATCAAAAGGATCTTTAACTGCTGGAACTGAAATTCGTTATTGGAAATCAGCCCCTGCTATGCCTTCAGCGACATCGACTGAAGTGGCCGGAAATGCGATACCTAAAATGGATAACAGTATGGCTCCACCGGACATGGACTTACCACTACCACCTCCGCCACAACCCATGGATATGGCCCAAGCTACACCGGACATGGACTTACCTCCACCACCTCCGGCACAACCCATGGATATGGCCCAAGCTACACCGGCTATGGACTTACCTCCACCACCTCCGGCAGAAGCTTTGAATCCTCCGCCACCGCCGCCACCTCCAGTAGCTAAGAAAGCTCCAAAGGAGTCTCCTGCAGCTGATGGAGATATGATGACTGCACTCGGTGCAGGAGCAGTCATCGCTGGTGGACTGGCCTTGATTTTAATCTTAAGGAAAAGACGTCAAAAGAAAGAAATGGAAAACGCATTCAACGATACTCAAGTGGGGACGTAACCATTACCCCACTTTTTTCAGGATCGTATTGAAAATTGATTTAGAATCAGTGCGCTTTGCTTCGACAAAGTAAATGAGATCATCGACAATTTGGACATCGCGATTGTTCATGGGGAGAAACTTGATTCCAGCTCCCCGTTGGTTAGACCAGACAACCTGGGCTTGAACTGTTCTTTCACGACCAGAAACAGTAAACTTCAGAGCCAATCTTTCTCCCACAGTGAGGCTGGCATCTTGGTGCTGCAAAAATGCCCCTGTGATACTGATATTCTTGAGAATGCCTCCGCCCTCTTCGCGAGCATAATTTCTTCGATAAGACACTTGAATGTTGAGCGGTGTCCTCGGGGCTGGATTATTTGTAGCTTCCACAAAAGTCTCCTGTTCTAAAGATTCAAGATACACAAACAGGTGGTATCACTTGATTTTTCGGCAAGTTCTGGAAAGGACTTAACTGAAACAAACCCACGGGACGTACCACTAGCTCCAGTCTTTTCAATTCTAGGATTGAGTACCCAATTACTCCAGACATAACAGATATTTAGACCATTTCGAGACAGTCTCAGTTTGAGGCGCTCAAGGTCCAGAAAATTTCGAAATTGACAAAAGTCCAGATTATTCGCCATATTAAGGCCACAGGTTCCGGATAGAACAAGTACTCAATAAATCTTTAGAACAGTTCCTTCCATACTCTTCTTATTTCAATTCAAGATCAAAGATACCAAGGAGACACTCTTGTCAGACAACGAAAACAAATCAGACGCCGAAGTGACTAAAAAAAGAGGTCGTTCAAAAGCCGCAGCTTCCAATGAGGAGAAATCTTCTGCGAGTGAGCCAGCGGGCTCCAAAGCTCCGGTCGAAGCGGCAGCACCAGTCACAGAAAGTGCGCCGTCTGCACCAACTGACGCGCCAGCTCCAGCTTCAGCACCCCAAGCGCAACAACAGGGTGGTGGCCAGCAGCAGCGTGAAGGCGGCGGTGGTGGTGGTGGTCACGGGCATCGACAAAGATACTTCGACAAACGAAACAACAATAACAACAACTATAGAAACAATAATAATCAGCGACGTGACTACCGAAACGATCGTCACAACAACGATCGACATAATAACGATCGCAACAATTACAACCGAAATCAAAATCAAGATGATGGCTATCCTCAAGACTTGGAATCTCAACAGCCTCCAATTTCAGAAGTTGATTTCGCAGATATCAATCTGACGGATGAAGAGAAATCATGGCTTTCATCCAAGGACTTGAAATCTAAAAATATTCAGCAGCTCACAGAGCTTGCCACAAAGCTGAAAATCGAGAATGCCGCAGGACTCAGAAGACAAGATCTCGTTTTTGAAATTCTCAAGCGAGCAGCTCGTCTAGGTGATATTTACGGATCAGGCGTGCTTGAAATTCTTCCCGACGGATATGGATTTTTGAGATCACCTGATTACAACTACCTGCCAGGTCCGGATGATATTTACGTATCTCCTTCGCAAATTCGCCGTTTTGGACTTCGTACAGGTGACACGATCACAGGAACTGTCCGGGTCCCCAAGGAGGGCGAAAGATATTTTGCGCTGCTGAAAGTGGACTCCCTGAACTTTGAAGCCACAGAGCAAGGCAAAGATAAAATTCTCTTTGATAACTTAACTCCTCTGTACCCGAACCAAAGACTGAAACTCGAGCATAATCCCGGGGACTACACAACTCGCGTCGTCGACTTGATGGCCCCCATTGGAAAAGGCCAGCGAGCATTGATCGTTGCTCCACCCCGCACCGGTAAGACAGTTCTGATGCAGAATATTGCCAACGCAATTTCTCACAACCACCCTGAAGTGAAGCTGATCGTGCTGTTGATTGATGAGCGTCCGGAAGAAGTCACAGATATGTTGCGATCGGTGAAGGGCGAAGTGATTTCATCAACCTTTGATGAACCACCCACACGTCACGTTCAGGTTGCCGAAATGGTCATCGAAAAAGCAAAGCGTCTCGTCGAGCACAAGCATGATGTTGTGATCCTTCTGGATTCGATCACACGTCTGGCGCGAGCCTACAATACTGTCGTCCCACCTTCTGGAAAGATTCTTTCAGGCGGCGTGGATTCGAATGCTCTTCACAAACCTAAGAGATTCTTCGGAGCTGCACGAAATATTGAGCAAGGTGGATCTTTGACGATCATCGCGACGGCACTGATCGATACGGGATCTCGCATGGATGAAGTGATCTTTGAAGAATTCAAAGGAACAGGTAATGCAGAAATCCATTTGGATCGCAAACTGATGGAAAAGCGAATTTTCCCATGTATGGACATCAACAAATCGGGAACTCGTAAAGAGGACTTGTTGGTTGAAAAGAATGATTTGAATCGCCTTTGGATCTTGAGAAAAGTCCTTGCCCCCATGAATGTGGTGGATGCCATGGAGTTTTTGTTAGATAAAATGCAATCCTCTAAGACGAACCAATCCTTCCTGTCTGGGATGGGTGGCGGCTAAGGCATTGAAATTACTATAAAAAAAATAACTGGACGGGGTTTGGTGCCTATGCTAAACCCTGCTCTTTAATTGAACAAGGATTCAGGTATGAAAAAAGATCTTCACCCAAAGCTTTTTGATGTAGTTTTCAGAGACGTCTCTTGCGATTTCTCTTTTCTTGGTAAGTCGACTCAGACTTCTAAGGAAATGGTGAAATGGGAGGACGGTAAAGAGTACCCACTCCTCAAAGTTGAGATTTCTTCAGCTTCTCACCCTTTCTTCACAGGAAAACAAAGGGTTATGGACACTGAAGGACGTATTGACCGATTCAAACGCAAATACGGCAAGAAGTAGTCTTTTTAGTTTCATTATATTTTATGCGGTCTTCTGTTGAAGGCCGCATTTTTTTTGTCCAGAATAAGAAGTCATGTTTTCAAAACTCGAAGAAGTTGAGTCCAGATACGAACAAGTCAATTTGCTGCTGCAAAGGCCAGATATTGCTTCCAACCAAACTCAGTATCGCCAATTGATGAAGGAACTTTCAGATCTTGAGAAAGTTGTTTCTCTTTATCGTGATTTTAAAAAGAAGAAAGCTGCCCATCACAGCAACATTGAGCTGTTGGGGCAGGAGCAAGACGCGGAACTTCGGGAAATGGCGAAAGAGGAAAACAAAGAGCTTGAAGAGGATCTTGAAAGCCTTGAGCAGAAATTGAAAATCGCTCTTATTCCCAAAGATCCCAATGATGATAAGAACATTATTCTTGAGATCAGAGCTGGCGCTGGAGGCGATGAAGCTTCGCTGTTTGCTGAAGAGCTTTTTAGCGGTTACGTGAAGTACGCGGCCAAGCTAGGCTGGCGAGTCGAGATCAATTCGATTTCCCAAGGCAACGTGGGCGGCTTCAAAGAAGTCGTGGCTTCGGTTTCAGGTGAGTCCGTGTATTCAAAATTGAAATTTGAATCCGGTGTTCATCGTGTACAGCGAGTTCCTAAGACAGAAGCGGCAGGAAGGGTTCACACATCGACAGTGACTGTTGCTGTGATCCCAGAGGTCGAAATTTCCGAAGTAAAAATTGATGCGAAAGATTTGATTGTTGAGACAATGCGAGCGTCGGGCGCCGGTGGACAGTCTGTGAACAGAACGGAGTCAGCGGTTCGAATTCATCATATTCCTTCAGGCTTGATTGTTCATTGCCAAGAAGGAAAGGCACAGAGCGCGAATAAAGAGCGTGCGATGCAGATTCTTTTCGCGAAACTCCAGCAGATTGAAGATGATAAACGTCGCAAAGCAGATTCGGATGCTCGATTAGAACAAATCGGGACTGGGGATCGCTCAGAACGAATTCGTACCTATAACTTTCCACAAACACGAGTGACCGATCATCGGATTGGACTCACAATTCACTCTTTACCACAGATTATGTCTGGCGATTTTGAGGATGTGATTGATCCTTTGATTGCTCACTTTCAGGCCGAAGCCCTTAAGAATCAAAGCCAAAGAGCATGAAGCTAAAAGAAGTCCTCGACCGCACGACTCAGTTTTTTAAAGAAAAAAAAATCGAGTCAGCTCGTCTTGATGCTGAATTGCTCATCGCAGATGCCTTAAAAATGAAAAATCGAGTTGAGCTTTATCTCAAATTTGATCAGCCCCTCAAAGAAAATGAGCTCGAGATTTGCCGCGACTCTGTTCGTCGGCGTTCACAGGGTGAGCCAGTGGCCTATATTCTGGGCTATAAAGATTTTTATCGGTCGCGGTTTCAAGTCGACCAAAGAGTTTTGATTCCTCGGCCAGAGACGGAAATCCTTGTTGAAGAGGCCACAGCTTGGGCCGTTCAAAACAAGAATAAGACTGATGAGTTTTTTCTCATGGATCTGGGATGTGGAACAGGCTGCATTGGGATTAGTGTTGCGCTCGAACTGAAGAAGAATGGTTTCGAAAAAATTCATCTCATCCTCCTTGATCAAAGTGCGGAGGCCCTTTCCGTGGCTAAAGCAAACGCACAGAATCTACTCAATGAGATCAGCTTTGAACTAGTCTTAGCGGACGCGAAGGTTTACGAGTACGCGAGAAGCTTTGATTTAGTTCTTGGGAACCCGCCGTATATTGATCCTCAAGATCAGCGGGTTGAGCCACAGGTGAAAGCTTTCGAACCCTCACAAGCGCTCTTTTCTGCAGAAAATGGACTTCAAGATCTTAAATCCTGGTCGACCCAGATTGTTCCTTTTTTAAAGCCCCGGAGTTTCTTAGGATTAGAAATGGGTTTTGAACAAGGACCTGAGATGGAAAAACACCTTCAAAAATTTGAAGTATTTTCTCAAGTCAAAGTGGTTCGGGACCTAGCGAAACTTCCGAGACATATTATTGGAATCAAGTCCTCACAGTAAGGAAGCTTATGGATAAAATGGTTGTTGTTGGTGGAAATCAACTGAACGGAACTGTCTCAACAAGTGGTGCAAAGAATGCAGCTCTCCCTATCCTTTTTGCGACTTTACTCGCTGAGGGGGAGCACATCTTCCGCAATGTCCCTCGCCTCAAAGACATTGACTCAACCGCGGATCTCCTCGAGAGCTTGGGTTGTAAAACACGTTGGGATGGTGAATTGTTTCGAGTGCATGTCGGACAAGCCCCTTCCTTAGAGGCACATTACGATATTGTGAGAAAAATGCGAGCGAGCATACTTTGCCTAGGCCCATTGCTCGCAAAATATGGCGAAGCCGTTGTCTCAATGCCCGGAGGCTGCGCGATTGGAACTCGGCCCATCGATCTTCACCTTGATGGAATGAGAGCCCTGGGTGCAGAAATCGAATTGGCAGAGGGCTATGTGAAGGCAAAGGCAAAAAAGCTCAAAGGATCTACCTTCGTTTTCGAAACAACGACAGTCGGTGGAACAGAAAATCTTCTGATGGCCGCTTGTCTGGCTGAAGGAACGACAATTCTTGAGAATGCGGCCAAAGAACCCGAGATTGTTGATCTTGCAAATTACCTGATCGCCATGGGTGCAAAGATTTCTGGTCATGGAACCAGTGTGATTAGAATCGAAGGAGTAGAAAGACTTTTTCCCGCCGAACATAGAATCATGCCTGACCGAATTGAGGCAGGAACTCTTGTGATTGCAGGAGCGATCACTGGTGGAGAAGTCACTGTGAACCAAATGGTTCCAGAGCATATTGAATCTTTGACCCACAAAATGATCGATGCTGGATTTAAATTTCAAATCAGTAAGGACTCTGTCACAGTTTTAAAGAATCAAGGGTGGAAAGCTGTTGATATGACAACCAATCCGTATCCTCTTTTTCCAACGGATCTCCAGGCACAATATATGGCCTTGATGGCTGTTTCTCAGGGCACCAGCGTGATCACTGAAACTGTTTTTGAAAATCGATTTATGCATGTTCAGGAATTGATGAGATTAGGTGCTGATATTACGCCAAAAACAAGAGTCGCCGTTGTTCGCGGGAAACCGGGAATGCTGAAGGGTGCACCCGTCATGGCCACTGATTTGCGAGCCAGTGCCTCCCTTGTTTTGGCAGGTTTAGTCGCCAGCGGGGAAACTTTGGTCAGCCGCATCTATCACTTAGATCGGGGCTATGAAAAACTTGAGAATAAGTTGTCGTCTTTAGGTGCTCACGTCAGAAGGATGAGTGAGTAAAAAATAAAAGTCACAGCCCGGAGGGGGTTGGGCTGTGACTTTCTCAGAATATCTGCTTATTGGGCAATTTCCTGAATTTGAAAAACAATCAGCACAGGAGTGACACCATTTTCAGCTTTGAATCCGGGGAGGGGGTCCACAGACGCAACCTCAAAAACGGGTCCCACTTTGTGCTTTAGTTCAAAAGCTTCAATCTCTACAGCAAGTCCATTGAACTCTTTCAAGTCAATGTTGCTCTCTAAACGGTAATACTCAGTTTCAGAAACAACGAGATAAGTGTCACCGTCAACAGTCACTGCAATTTCACCTGCATAGACTTGAGTTTTCACCTGTTCGTGATCAACGAAGATGGGCATAATTGTGTTTGCTCGTGCCGTCGCCGAGAAACCAAGAACGATCAAGATGTAAAATGTGATCAATGCATTTCGGATCATTATCTTTTTCTCCATCAAGCTCTTCGCAAATTTGTTCATCTTGTGTACCCCAACTGGAACCAACGTCATTGATGACTTCCCTTAGAGCAAGGCACGTGCCAGCCGAACCACGAATGCCTGCGCAAATATATGAATCTACAGAGAAATACTGCATTGCGCCATGGTTCCAGTCTGGTTTCCTGGTTCCAGTCTAGTACCAAAGTCTTGGGACCAAGGTGGGTGTTCTCATGGATGTGGTGCTCAGAAAGTGAAAACTCAATATAATCAAGGATCTATGCCCACCAACGATGGAAAAACTCAATGGCTCATTCGTACTGAATCTGGGCAGCAAATTGGTCCTTATAATACACAGGCAGTTCTCAAGCTGATCGGAGACGGAAGTCTTAAAGGCCTAGAACAGATTCGTAAATACCCTGATGGGAAGTGGCTTGCGATTTCAAGAGAGCCTGAATTCTATGATCAGCTTCTTGAGGTTCTTGAAAAGCCAAAGTCATTAAATTCATCGAAGACCCAAATTCCTCAAAGGCCAAAAGAGCAGATTCCCATCAATGAAGAAACAGTGATTCGGCCGCTCTCACCAGCGAAGATGGATGAAAATCAGTTTGAAGCCACAGTTGTCCTTCCGGGAACGAAAGCAAAGCCTGAAAAGCAAGCGCCCTCAGCCCCACAGTCGATTCCAAATTTTAAACCTGTCACTTTGAACCTTGAAAACGAAGATCGAGTTCTTGCCACGAAAAAGAAAAAGGGACTGGTGTTTCCAGCAATGCTTCTTGTGATTGGTTTGTCAGGAGTGTTGTGGCTGTTGACTCAGCCACAAAAACCAAACACCACAAGTCTCAAAGAAACCAGGATGAATCTTCTGGACCCAACAGTTCCCCTTGAGCGAATTGGAAGTCCTGAACAGATCAAAATTATTTCCTCTCAAGCGGTCAATTTGTTCACTCGGGATACTCCCGAGTCCTATTGGGAGGCGCAAACAAATTTGATGAGATTGATGCAAACCCAACCCCAAAACGTTGAGGCTCGCGGGCTGCTATGTCTTGTTTATAAAGAGCTTTGGCCCCATGTGAAGCAAGACTCTAAGGACTTAGATGCTATTCATTTTGTCAGTAAGTCAGTGAGGTCCATTGATCCGATTGGCGTGAATTCAATCTATTGCGAAGTGACGAAACTTTTGACCCTTGGGAAGTTCAATGAGGCTCGAGGACTTGTTGATCACTCGCTCAATCAGGCACAGTTCTCCACAGCGCCTATTCTTTATCTCATGAAAGCAGAGATTCTCTCTGAAGAGGGGGACTTCAAATCAGCCGCTCTTTACGCCGAGAAAGCCAGTCAGCTTTGGCCTGAATGGAACAAGACTCATTTTGAGTATGGAAAAAATCTCTTATTAAGCAAAGATCTCAACGGGGCCTCTAAAAAGTTTTTAGAAATCACCGAGAGATTCCCAAAACACAAAGCTTCCCAGCTTTATCTGGGCAATATTCTTTATGAGTCCTTCGGCAGAAATGCTGAAGCCTTGCAGATTTTAACAGCCACACTCGCTTCACCTGGCAAAGTCGAAAGTGTTCTGGAAAGTCACTCTCTGTTCAATGTGGCGAAACTCTATATGGCTGAGGGACAGAAAGAAAAAGCAGTTCAGTTTGTCAAAAAATCTCATCTACTCAATCCCACCAACAAAGCCGTTCGCGATCTCGCGCAGAGCCTGGGGGCGGAGTTAAAGAATCAGGATGCTGGACGAGACTCTGAGTCTCTGTTTCTTGGCGATCAGTATTACCGCCAAGGGAAGTATCTTTCAGCCCAAGCGGAATACAAAGCTGCCTTTGAGCAGGATTCTAAAAATGCGATGGCGGCCTATAGAGCAGCACTTTGTCTATGGAAATTAAACCAAGGATTAGAAGCAATTTCTTGGCTCGATCGAGCCATCGGGGCAGACACCAAACTGACTATTGCTCACGTGACCAAGGCCGATTATCTCTCTCAGAGATATTCCTTTGCGGAAGCGATGGTCGCCCTGAATAAGGCAGCCGCTATTTTCCCGAACAATTATCAAGTGCTGAGGGGTTACGGATTAGTAGAGCTCAGAAGAAATAATTTTAAAGATGCCCTTTCTTTTCTGCAGCGCTCGCACAAACTTTTTGAAAATGACTCGGAAACTTTGATTGCGCTCGCTCAAGCGTTTGGACTGTCTGGTGACTTTGCCTCAGCTCAAAGATACGCCGTCAGAGCTATCGAGCTGGATTCAACAAACACAGAGGCTCAGATCATGTATGCCAGAATTCTCGCTCAGTTTCGGGGGCTAGAAACAGGTGTGGTGTATTTAAGAGATTTGATCAATCGATTTTCATACACCCTGGAATATCGGGTGGCCCTTGCAGATCTTTACCGTGAACAAGAGCGCTACAAAGATGCTCAGGTGATCTATGAACAAATCATCACGATTCAACCGAAACACAAAAAATCTTTTCTCGGGCTGGGGGAGAGTCTGCAAGGACAAGGCCTCTTTAGCGCTGCACTCAAACCTTTTTTGAGTGCCACAGTGCTTGATCCCTCTGATCCTGAAGGTCTGGTGAAAGCGGGTCTTTTGTACATGGAAATGAACAAATTTAGTGAAGCGATCATTCAATTTCAGAGAGCTCTCAAAGTGAATTCGCAGTATCCAAAAATTAATTTCTACATTGGTAAAGCAGCTTATGAGTCAGGAAATTACGAGCTCGGCTTGCAGTCTGCAGACGCAGAACGGCAGCTGAATCCTAATCTTGCAGACTCTTATATCCTTGCGGGTGAGATCTACTCTGCAAGTAAACAGTTCCAAAAATGCGCTAATGAGTATCAGCAAGCTGTGAGACTCAGGCCCGTCGGCTCTGATCTCTATGTCAAATTAGCGCGCTGTCACCGCCAAGCAGGAAGTCCTGAGGTCGCAGAAAGTATGCTGAACATTGCAGCGACTCAAGAATCGGGAAACCCGGAAATCTATAAAGAACTCGGTGCTGTTCTTGAGGTCAGGGGAGATCGACCGGCTGCGGTGAAGGCCTTTGAGAAATATCTTGGTCTTTCACCAAATGCTCCGGATCGGAGAGACGTGGAATCTAAGATTTCAGCTTTATCAAGGTAGACATTTTCGTTACCATGATTGATGAGCAGGAGGAAAATATGGGTTTGACTGACAAGGTAAGCCAGATGGCAGGAAATGTTCAGCAAGGTGTTAAATCAAGTTCTATTTCCTTGGGTCTTTGGACACTCAAACTTGGTACGGCATTCATGGTCGGCCTGACTGCTGCCTTGATCGGGCAAGAAATCATGCAGTTTGGAACAATTTCTTTTGTCTTCATGATGATTGTCGTGGGCGGAGCACTCCTCAAGCTGATGTCACAGTGGAGTATTGGTTCAGTCTTTGTATTCGATCTCTTTTTGATTCTTGTCGCACTTCTTTTGCGTATGTATATTCTGGTCGCCCCTTAAAAAGGAAATACAATGATTGACCTGAAACTTTTGGAAAAAAAGCCAGAAAATGGACCCAGCTATCTTGATGAGTATAAGCAGTGCCTCGTGAACCGAGGTGCAGAGGCCTCGATTCTTGATCAAGTGATTGAGCTCAATAAAAAGCGGAAAGAACTTATCACTCAGTCCGAAACAGCCAAGTCTCAACAGAACAAAGTTTCTGGTGAAATTGCGATCATGAAACGAAATGGACAAGATGCTTCTCAGTTGATCAAAGAAATGGGTGAGATTTCTACTTCTGTGAAAGAAATGGAAGTTCGAGCCTCAGAGGCTGAAGCCAAAGTTCTCGATTTGCTGATGACTCTTCCGAATAAAACGCATGCTTCAGTTCCTGTGGGGAAGTCTGGGGACGACAACATCCAAGTTAAAATGGTTGGTGAGCCCACTCAGTTTAAGTTCAAAGCGAAAGAGCATTGGGAGCTTGGCGAGAAGCTAGGTCTTATTGATTTTGAACGAGCTGGAAAAGTCACCGGAACTCGATTTGCATTTCTGACTGGAAAAGGAGCTCGCCTTGAAAGAGCTCTGATTCAGTACTTTATGGACCTTCATTCAGACAAACATGGCTATACCGAGATGATCCCACCGTATATCGTCAATACACCGAGCTACGTTGGGACGGGTCAGTTTCCAAAATTTAAACAAGACGTCTTTCATTTGGGTGGGACAGACTACTACTTAATCTCAACGGCCGAAGTTCCTGTGACGAACTACTATCGGGAAGAAATTCTCAAAGAAGAAGATCTTCCGATGAAATTTTGTGCTTTTTCGCCGTGCTTTCGTTCCGAAGCTGGGGCTGCTGGGCGGGATACCAAGGGATTGATTCGACAGCATCAATTTCACAAGGTGGAGCTCATGATTTTTGCTCACCCACAAAATTCTTATGAGATGCACGAAGCACTGACTTCTCATGCTGAGCAATGTTTGGTCGAACTGGAGCTCCCTTTCAAGCGAATGGCATTGTGTACAGGTGATATCGGTTTCGGCGCAGCGAAATGCTATGACCTCGAAGTTTGGCTTCCTGGTGCGAATGCCTATCGGGAGATTAGCTCGTGCTCTAATTTTGAAGACTTTCAGGCTCGCCGGGCGAATATTCGATTCAAATCTGGACAAGGAAAGCCTCAGTACGTTCACACCATCAACGGGAGTGGGCTTGCTGTCGGACGAACTCTGATTGCTATTCTCGAGAACTATCAGCGAGAAGATGGATCCATCGCCATACCAAAAGTCTTACAAAAGTATATGGGTGGAGTGACTGAAATTCGGTAATTCAATCTTCTCTCAGTCAATTCACCACCGCCTGGGACTTGCCAAGGATGCGCCACGCCATAAGGGCCAAACGCGATAAAGTAGTTGAAAGCACTGGTCAAATTCAATAAAACGGTCGACGGAGAGATGGTAGAGCGGTTGAATACACCAGTCTTGAAAACTGGCAGGCCTTCGCGGGTCTCGAGGGTTCGAATCCCTCTCTCTCCGCCACCTAGTTATAGGTCCGCCCAAGAGTGATGTCAAAAACTGTATGTCGCTGCAAATTCACAAGTGTTGTTTGGTAACCAAGGTTTCGTGAGAACTTCTTCTCATCGATTCCTAAAACTTTTGGAACACTGGCATTTTTGTGCTCGCTAAACTCACGCTGTAAATAGTTGCGATAGTACCTGCTCACTGTTGCTTGGCCTAAGCCTAGTCGTTTACTCACTGTTAACACTGAAGTGCCATCGTGATGTTTCATGGAGACTTCGTCTTTAAAAGGCTCCGATGATCTTTGGTAAGGCTGAATTCCTGGAATTCTTTGATTGAAGTACTTACCACAATCACGGCAAAAGAACTTGTAAGTCTGAATTATCAAAACACTCTTTGCTACGCCAATGCTATGGTGCTTTACGATTCGATTGAATCACTCTTTCTTTCGCAAATTGGCTGATCCACAGTGTATGCAACTGATTACTCCAATAAACTCTGCAACAATCTCTACAGTTTTAATTCCTTGGCAGGAAATGATTTTAAGATCAGGTAGTCCAATGATAATTTCTGGCCTGATCGGGGGCAGTTGGGGCTCCTTTTGTTAAAACGTTTTGTGGTAAAAACATTCTAACAGATTCCCTGACTGCCCCTGTCATTGAGGGAGAGCCAATTTACTTTATGTAACAAACGCAGCTTCCATTCCCAACCAAAAGTAGTCCATCAACTTTATCTCGCTCAATTGGGCTTTCGATTTTTAAGCCGTTAACGGTAATTGAGATTCCGGTTAGAAAGCGCATGCCGAATTTGCTGAAGCCAGAAGCTGAGCACTTCAAGCCGCCTAGCTCAGCTGACGCTTCTCCGACTCCCCCGGTACCGTCAGCTTCAACTACCAAATCAGTTGAGCCTTTTGCTGAGTTTCCAGCTTGGTCGTAAATGGCACATTGAATTGAGCCGGTTACTTCAGATGCAGAAGCGGCAAACGAGAACGTTAACGCTGCAATCATAATAAAAAGACGCATATAAAACTCCTTAGTTTGTTGTTCATTGTTTCGGGAACACGATCAATATACCGCAGGTTGTTATAAAATATCAATAATTATTTATATAATATCAATTTTATTTGATAAAATATTCATGAGGTGTCTAATGAGTGGTCAGAAGAGTGCGGTAACCAAAGGGCGAATTTTGGCATCGGCGACTGAACTTTTTTACAAAAATGGTTTTGAAGCGACGACTTTCACTCAGATCGCAAAGAAGTCTGGGGTTACTCAGCCCGCAATCTATTCATACTTTGCTGACAAGATGGATATTCTAGTTAATGTCATAGCCCATTCGGCGGAACAAGGTCGCCTCCTAATTGACAATAAAGTAAGCGAGCGAGACTCCGCTCTCCATCGACTTAAAAATTATTTAGAAGCAAATTTAGAGTTCTTCTCGAGCGAGAAGGCCGACGCACATTCTATAATGGCTGCTTTCTATTTTGGGATTTCCGATCAGAAGGTCGGCCTCATGTACCAGCAACTTCGCGAACGCACTATTGAACGTTTAGAGGTTTTAATTCTACAGGGTATTCGCGAAGGTGCTTTTAAATTAGCGAATCCACGCTTAGCTGCTCAAGCTGTCTATTCGAATCTCGTCGGTGCTTGCTATGAGGCAATTTACCTTCCAAAAGAATTAAAGTTGCGAGATTTAAAAAACCGCACTTGGAAAACGACTGAGAAATGTCTAAATGACTGAGATTAATTCTCTAGGAGGCGGTTTAGTTTCTCTAAAAGGTCATCCGCCCGGACGAAAAGAATATTCTCTTCTTCACTGAGGTTTTTCGAAAGGTCGCGATCTACAGGCTTAAAGCCGTATGTTCGCTGATAAGCTATCTGATGAACGCGACTTACCACGTGTGTAAAATAATAAGTTTTCTGTAGGCTTTTTGTTTCGTGATTTCGTATGCGGTTTCGCAACCACCTTAGAACACTCTTGCGTACAGTTTGAGTATCGGCCGCGTTGAGATCACTATTTAAATAATATTTTCCAATTTCAAGTACGTCGAATCCTCGATCTCGTGATTCCGCGACAGCTTGAGTGCTTTTTCCCGAGGCTACAAGGATACGCTCAAGCGGCAGCGCCGAGCCTGTTCCGCCGCCAGCCGTTCTACTTGAACCATCGAAGATGCGCATAAAACCCAAGATCGGCGCTTCTCCAAGAGTTGTGCCGTTACCCAGTCCGTTTACCAAATAAGTCGCCTGTCTTGAGATTGGTAGAGATCGCTCGATTTTGACAACTAATCTTACCACCTCTGGCTTTACGCGCTCGCCGTAGTTTTGATAAATAGCTTGTAAACCCGGGTCGTGAAAAATTGGTTTAAGAGCAGCGGAGCTAGCCTTTATCGGCTTTACCCCGGGCAGAATCTTTGGTGTTAGATCATCGCGAACGAGATTGTTATGTCTAGCAAAAGGTAACTCGTCAAGAATATGAAACAGCTCGACTCGCGTATAGTGAAGACGCGGATCGCCTCCGAGACCAGATACAATTCGGTAGTCATTTGAAATTCCGATAGTATCTGACGTAACCCTCAGGGACATATTTGCTCGAGTCGAAAATACACTTGAGCAGCGTTGACCACTAATCGCTGCCGTATGTCCAATTATTGGACAACCGGATGCAGCCAAAACTGTTAACAAGGTACGTAAGACTCGACTCCATTGCATAAATGAAAGAAGAGCTAAATCCGTGCCAAATATATGCTCAAAAATCTAATGAATCATTGGCTACTGCAACAGGGATATCTCAGCGCATTTTATTCGCTTTAAGGCCTTATCAAAGCAGTCTGCCTTGTGAACCTGACTGTACCCCATCGGGTATTGAACTTAGGAAAAAAGGAAAGTGCCCATATTGTTTGGATTCCATTACGAATGCCAATGGTCGGTTTGACGAACACCCTTCACCAGACTCAGAAGTAATCTTATTTTTCGGTGAGAAGTAAAATTTCAAAACACGTAGGAAGCGCGTTTGATTTCAAACGAAGGACTCCGCCCTGTGATTCGACGATCGATTTCGCTAAAGGCAGCCCCGCGCCGACCCCTTGCCCAACTTCTTTGGTGGTAAAGAATGGCTGGAAGATCAGATCAGAGAGATCCGGATGCACGCCAACACCATTGTCCTCAATTTCAATGTGAACACCCTGGCGGCTCTCGCTAGCTTTGATTCGGACAATTTTTTTGGAATCTTTTGAGCGCTCACAGGCTTCAATAGCATTCAACAGGAGATGATGGATCGCCTGACTTACTTCGATGGGATTCACATTCACAGGGGAAGCTGTTTGATTGATAAATTCGAGAGTGACCCCAGACTGTAGGGCCCGCTCTTTCACGAGAGCACTTCCCAAATCAATGAGCATATCAACACTGGTCTGAGAGGTCACAGAGGCTTCACAGCTCTTTTTTGAGATGGCCTGAAGAATCTTGACGGCTTTAGATATTCTCTCAACAGCAGCTTCTGATTTCTTCAGAGCTGCTCTGATTTTTTCAGGCTCGCCTAAGCTCTTACTGATCTTTGAATTGAGACCCACAAGAATGGCCAAAGGATTATTAATTTCATGGGCCACACCTCCGGCCATTTCCGCGAGGGCGAGGTCGCGCATCCCTTGAAGAGTGGAAAGCCGAGCGCTTTCGAGTTCAACTTGTGTGTTGTAGATCCTAAGTAAAGTTCGATTCTTGCTCCAGACTCCAGCGAGCATGAGAAGAAATGCCATCACTATAAAAAAGGAGTATCCATCAGGAGTAAGATCGGGACGAATCAGCTCACTACTGAGGGCGCCGATCAGAGTGGTGATTCCAGCGAACAGCAAATAGGGACCAAGGTGTGCTAAGAAGGTCCCCAGCCCTATGACCAAGAGAAGACTAAACGTGTACTCTAACTGAACCGTCTCATTGAAACTTGGGTTCTGTGCCAAAAGAGTGAGGGTCACCCAATTTACACTACAGCCCATCAACGGTGCGGAATAGATCCATATTTTCCAAGAGATCTTCGACTTCGCAAGGACATAAAGAGTCAAAAAAGATGCAGAAAGGAAAACTTGCGCCACGTTCAAGGAGTGATAAAGATCCCAGACAAAGACACCTGAGACACTATTAAAGATGAGAATTCCACCAGTAATCAAAAGGATAACAGACAATGCAACGGGAACCCAGAATCCGTACACCGAAGCGATGAATTCTTGAGGTGATTGATAGGCGGTAGCTTGTATTGGTTGGCGCACGATGACTTTTCGGTAAAACTCACCTCGGATCTTGAATTAAGGTTTTGCAAGCCCGAGGTATTTTAACCTTGTTCTCTCAGGCTTCGGTCGGTAGTCTTAAGCTTGGAAATCAAACAAGGAGATCAAGGATGACTCGCTTTTGGTTAGCCGCCGTCTTTCAACTAACTGTTCCCCATTTTGCATTTTCAAAGCCTTCAAGTGTTTGGTCTCAAGAAACTCGAGCCAACGAAATTAAAGTGGCCTCCTACAATGTCCTGAATCTTTTTGATACAGAGAAAGATCAAGATAAAGATGACTGGACCTTTCTTCCGCTCGCTTTTCCTGGAAAGAAAGAAGCCTGTAAGAAAATCAAGGAAGTTTATTACCGCGAGCAGTGCTTAAGTGTCGATTGGACGGAGCCCAAGCTTGCGAAGAAAATCGACCAGATTAAAAAATCCCTAGACCTTCAAGGTGATCTTCCAGACATTTTAGGTGTCTATGAGATCGAGAACAGAAATGTGGCGACAATGCTGCAAAAGCACTTGGGCTATAGTGACTTTAAAATGACTGATTCATTAGGTTCGAGGGGTATCGACGTTGCTCTATTCTTCAGAGGCGAAAAGTTAGAGCTTCTCGAAGAGTCTCATCTTCGAGTTCCTCAAACTACAACTCGTGACATTCTTAGACTCAAGTTTGGCCTCCGCGGAAACTCAAATGCCTTCTATATCTATGCGAATCACTGGCCATCAATGGCGGCACCCGCTCAAGAGCGAGTTCGCATGGCTCGATTTCTCATCGAAGATATGCAGAGGCTGCAACAAGTCCATGGAAAGAATATTCACTTAATTGCCATGGGAGACTTCAATACCCCTGAGGATGAATCTCCGAATGCCTTTAAGGATGTGGTCCACGCGAAAGGGAGTCCGGTTCAACTGTTTGATGCAGAAGCCTTGGGAAGACTTAACTCTAATCCTGCAGTTTCAGAATTTCCCCAAGGAACTTATTGGTATCAAAGAAATAAGAAATGGCAGAAGTTCGACCGGATCATTTATTCTTCCACTCTGAAAGACGGCAGTGGCTTAGAAGCCCTGCCTGAGAGTTTCCGGATTCACTTTCCACAGGAGATTCGCATGAAAAGAGGGGGAATGGATACTCCTTGGACTTTCGATTTTACTGAAACAAATCAGTCTAAAATGGGCTACGCTGACCATCTTCCTCTGATCCAGAAGTTTCGGTTCTAAGGGAGCAATGATGAAACGTGTATTTCTTTTTGTAATCACTTCTTTGTTCGTTGTAGCTGCTTCTGCAACTTGCCCCGAGGACTTAAAGGCTGTCTTTCAAATCACAGAAGGCGAGAGATCTTTGCTTTTGTGCGCCTATTCAGAGCCAGTTCCTGAGAAAAATGGCCAAGTCAGGCTTGAGGGGTATCAGCTTCTTGCAGATGATTCAGTGACCAAGCAAGTGGTAGAAAGTGGCCCCGAAGAGGTTCGCTTTCTCGTCCAACTTAAAGGGAAGGAAATAACGATCCAGGAGATGATTTCTACGAAGGAAGCAGAGACACCTGTTTTTAAAAGGATCTGGGTCTGTGATAAAAAAGAGTGTCATTTAAAGTCTGAGAATTGTCTCTTCAAAAGTTCAGCAAAGCCGCGTAAAAAACTGACTGTCAAAAATATGATTTCCAAGGAATCTAAAGAGGAAGAAATCGAGCACCTTGCAGCCTGGGCTTTAGCTGGTGACAAGAAAGCGCAGACAACATTTCTCAAGGATCAAAAGCATATTCAAATGGAAAGCTCCGTCGAGGAGTCCTTCTTGCGATGGAAGACTCAGCTCGAGAAAATGCAAAAACTTAAATGTCTTCGCTGATTATTGAACAGTTTCCTCAACATTCATTGATTAGATCTTAGACACTTTCAGAATGATACTTATTTTCATGAAATTAAGAGGAATTTCTTCAGTTTAGGATAACCCCTGACTACAATGAGAGCGATGGCATGCAACCATTGGAGGCAGCTTGAAACAGGAAAATAATCTTCAAACTGGAACATTAGTGAAAATTCTTTGTATTGGAGTCGTTCTTTTGTTCTATCGTGCGAGCTTCGCTCAATCACGTGCTGGTTTGGTCTTGGGAGACCCCACGGGATTTAGTTTTCAACAAGAAACATCAAAGACCAGGGCTCTCGAAGGAGTTTTGGGTTGGTCAGCATCTGATCTGACGTTGATTGGTAATTATCTCTTCGTTGAACCGCAGAGGTTTCGAATGGATAGTGCACAGTTTGATCTTTATTATGGTGTCGGATTGAGGTTGATTTCGATTGATGGTGGAAAGAATGACGGCGAACTTTCTATTTCTCCTCGCGCTCCATTGGGCACAAGGTACCGCTTCCAAGGTTCAAGGCTTGAGGCGTTCGGTGAGCTTTCTTTAAACATGGAGCTGACACCGGAGACAGGCTTTGATATCGATGGTGGACTAGGTCTCTGCTACCGATTTTGATTTTTGGGAGATGGGTAAGCTCAGAATAAATTCTGTATTTGGTGATTTAGTGTTCAGTACCAGTTCTCCCTGATGGGCACGGACAATATTTTGAACCAGGCTAAGCCCGAGCCCTGTGCCCTTACCGATATCTTTTGTTGTGTAGAAGGGCTGCATGATTTTATCTCGAATAGCTGCTATCCCAAAACAGGCAAGAAACCATTCGGCCTGCATGAGATTCAAAGTCTTTCGTTTTAAATAGAATCCGAAAATACTGAATCCAAATCCAATGGCAATCCTGATAGGCCAAATTTCGAGTTAGGTGTTCACAAAGATCTGAATAACCACAGCCCAAGCGATAAAGAGCACGCCACCGAAGATCCCTAAATTTGCTAAGAGATCGAGCTGTCTCTCTAAGGCTTTATCTTTATTCAGCATTCAGATCACAATTTTAAAACTTTGTTTCAGAAAGCCAGTTGAAAACACTAAAAGGGGCATGGACGTGGGTTATCGTCTAGTGATCGGTTAACCTTGGGTGAACAATAAGAGTTGGCGGAGAGGATTTTAATAATTATTAAACGAGATTTCGTATTGGTTTCAATGGCTTAAGCCATTACATAAATATCTGGGTGACGGTTGGGTGACAAATCTCAATGAGGCTTTGGTTGCCCCATTAAGATTTGAAAGCTCCTATTTGCATTCTAGGTCTAAGCTCTGACCTTTGAAATTTAAATACAAAGGCTGAACAGAACCACTCATCACTTCTATTTCATTCGGAAACCATTGACCCCAATCGCCCGAGTAATGGCCACTCGGTTGACCTCTCTTTTGGAAAGTGCTGCTACTCAATCGATAATGTACTGTCTTTTTATGAACATAGGTTTGAGTGATGTAGGAACCTCTCGGTCCATAAGGAACTGAGATTGTAGCGGTGGTTACTATTTGAGGGTCTGTGCATCTGTAGCAAACCTCTTTGGTTTCAATCGATAGTACTACCCAGCTATATCCCTCTCCGTACTGAGCTGTACATGTTACCTTGCCAAGGTCGGTCGTGCCAGCATTTGCCTGAAAAGACAAAATAATCCCCAATCCGACAATTGCTAATGAATTTAAAATTTTCATAAATGTTTCTCCTTTTAAGTTTATTGTTTGCCTCACATAGAAGGATTTAAGCTTACTGGATGATAAAGTAAAATTGATTGATTTAATACTCCCATCGATATAACTAATAGGTATGAGTCTACCATCAAATCAATTGGATGCTTTTGTTTCAGTAGCCAAATCTCTTAGCTTCTCAGGGGCTGCTAAAATGCTAAATATTACCCAGTCTGCTCTGTCACAGCGAATTTTAAATCTAGAGTCTGAGCTAGGCTCCACTCTTTTTATTCGTGAGCCGAGTGGAATTCGACTGACTGACCTTGGCCAAAGATTACTCCGCTACTGCTCAATGAAAGACTCGCTGGAGTCTGAATTTCTTGGTCATCTTCGAGCGGAAAATAAAGCCACTTTAGGAGGCATTATTAGAATTGGCGGATTTTCGACAGTTGTTCGTTCGGTGCTTATTCCAAGTCTTAACCAAATGATGAATAAGAATTCAAACTTACAAATGGAAATCTACACGAGGGAGGTTCAGCAATTGCCAGCTCTTCTCGAAACAGGAGCAGCAGACTTTATAATGCTCAACAAGGCATGCGAGAAACAAGGGGTTGAGAATATCTTAATTGGTCATGAATTAAATGTTTTAGTTGAACCTAAAAATATAAATTTTCAAGCAGACATTTTTTTAGACCACGACCAAAACGATACTACGACAATAGATTTTTTTAAAATCCAAAAAAATCCACCAAAGACAATGAGACGGTCATTTTTCGATGAAATATACACTATCATTGATGGGGTCCTTGCAGGAGCAGGACGAGCAGTCTTGCCTATTCATCTCCTCAAAAACCAAAAAAATCTAAAAATATCGAATGGGTATCAGCCCTTAAAGACTCCAGTTTACTTTTGTTACTATAGGCAACCCTTTTATACAGCCCTACAGAAGGAAGTCATAAAAAATATCGAACAAAATGCTCCGCTGCTACTTACTCAAAAAAATAAGTCTTGAAAAAGAGCTATCTTGGACAGTGCTACAAATTTGTCGGGCAAAGCAAAAAATTTTCTTAAATCTACAGAGGATGAAACATGATTGTAGTTGGGAAACTTTTAAGACTGTGGCGAAGACAGATAGGTTTAGTCCACTCTTGACCGCTTGAGATTGTTATCTAGAGCAATAAACTGACGGCAACCTATAATTGATCGGGCTGGGTACTTAAAGGGCCTTTGGTAGCCCAACACTAAGTCCTATAGCTACCAAAACAAATATAGAGCTTCAAAGCCCTCAGCTCAAATATAGCGCAGGGCAGGTTTTTGGGATTAAATTGTTGATCAATAAGCGCAGGAAAACTAAAATTCCAGGATGTTGAAATTAGAAGGAAAGCAGATCTGTCTGCGGGATTGGATCTCAGCAGATCTAGAAACATATAAGTTTTGGCAACTTGGAAACCACCAGTGGAAATACTGGGACGGGCCCTACTTCCAAT
>JBKCXY010000156.1:0-7233 GCA_046315835.1 Pseudobdellovibrionaceae bacterium
GCGATGACTTTGACGGTGATCTTAGGGGCTCTCATTGGATTGCTGCCTGCGATGCAAGCTCAGAAGAGGGCCTTGAAGGATGGGCTTTCTGTGAAAGTCTAAAACTGACTCAAATTCCTGTCCCTTCAGTATAACGCCGTCCTCTAACTACCTAACTCAATAGAGAAAAAAAGGAAATCGGACGGAATTTCTGTTTCTTGTTTTACAAGAAACAGAAATCACCAACGAACACGCAGATTTCATAAGTAAATGTTGGCTCCAGTGAGGCGGTCGCAGAGACTAGGGACAGGATTTTGAGTCAGTTTCTGAAAGTCTAAGCGACTTTGACTTTGTCGGCATCGCCTTTTTCATAGTCTGAGAAAGGTGTTGTGATTTCAACCCACTGGCCATTCTCTCTATAGCCGCGAACTTTAAAAAGTTTCAAGGGCTCTGACTTTCCTTTGACTTCAGCGGAGCCAGCTTCTTCAAACAGAAATTCTTCACCCACTTTTTGTGAAACTGTTTCTGAAACAAGAAGGTCTGCCCCGAAGGCTTTGGTGGAAGACTCAATTCGCGAAGTCATGTTCACAGTATCCCCAATGACCGTATACTCCATGCGCTCTGAAGAGCCGATGGTTCCTGAAATCGCTGGTCCTGAATGAAGACCCATTCCGATCATGATCGGTGGTTGTCCGCGGGATTCTCGGCGTTTGTTCAGCTCCACTAAAGCTTTGCGCATTTCCAAGCAGGCACGAACAGCACTTTGAGTGTCGCGATCCGTTGAGTTGGGCGCTCCCCAAACAGCCATAATGGCGTCTCCAATGAACTTATCAACAACACCACCATGGCGATTGATGATTCCCACCATGACTTCAAAATATTCGTTCAGCATGGTGACGACCTCTTCGGGAGTTTTCTTTTCACTAAATGCCGTGAATCCTCGAATATCAGAGAAGAAGACAGTCACTTCTTTATTCTGCCCACCCACCCCAATATCTTTTTTGAGAAGATCTTCAGCGACGGAAGAGCCGTGGAACTTACTGAAAAGAGACTTTACTTTGTCCCGCTCTTTCAAGCCTTCCGTCATTTTATCAAAGGCGATCGCAAGATCACCGACCTCATCTTTCGAGCGGACAAAATGACGAGCTTTAATGTCAAAATTTCCTCGAGCAACATGTTGAATCATCTCGGCGAGGCGCTCAATCGGTGAAGTGAGAGTCATTGAGAACAAGAAAATAAGAAAGAGGGCGACAGAAATCATGTAACCCGCAATTTTAATGGCTTCTCGTTTCACATTGTTTGCAGGCTCCAAAACAATGCTTTTCTTGATCTGAGAAACCACCACTGTTCGGAAAGCGAGATTCTTCACAAAGGCACCAATGTAAGCTTCCCCATCTTCGGGGTCCTCAAAGGAGCTTTGTTTTTCAGGGAGATCTCCACTGAGGGCTTGTTCCATGAGTGGTGAAGATTTAAAGTTCAGTTGAGCCAGAGCTTTGTCCTCGGCCTGATGAGCCAAAAGAGTTCCTTGCCGATCTGTGAGGTAGTAAACCCGTTCAGAAACTTCACTGAAAGGTTTTTGGAGGTAGGAAAGCTGATAGTAGGCAATAGCGATGTGGGTGATGTTCCCATGTTCGTCTTTCATTAAGGGAAGGCCCAAGACAAAAAGCGCTGGCGATTTCGGCAGCGAAGCATTTCGGATTTCTATTTTCTTTTGAGCCACGGTGAGAAACGGGAACTGAATATTTTTGAGAACTCTTTCTAAATGCGAAGCTTCGATTTTATTTTCTTGGAAGAACTCATCTTTCAACCTTCGATGGACAAGATTGTTTCCTGAGCTAGAGATTTGAAAGATTTCAAGAGCAACCAGCGGTTTGTCTTTGTTAAAGTTTTTTTTCAATTCTTCAGCCGAAGCATCTTTCATCAGAAGAGCTGCATTGATTTCTGTTCGTTCTTTTGCAGAAGTGAGAAGATTATCGACTTCGTTTGCACGGGCCTTGGCTTGAGATTTATTGGCATCCTCTTCGCGGAGAACCATCGTCGTTGTGAGCACTAAAGAGGAGACATAGATAAAGAGAACTGTCGAGATTACGAGGAAACTGACGGTCAAGAAAATCAGTTTAAAAGAAATGGGTATTCTCATAGAGCGTACTCCAGAAAGAGGTTCAGATAATGACCTTGAATTTCAACACGGTTTGTAGAGCCCGTAGAGCTTTCGTAAGCCAAAGAATCATAGCGATAGGCATAACCCACAAGTCCTGTGGCTCTTCGCGAAAGCTTGTAACTGCCGAGCAGGCCCACTTGAAATGAAGGTGAAGGTTTGATGGCTTTGCCATTGGGGGTTGAGATTTTCATGAAGGTCAAATAGCCATGTCCATTCACTTGAAAGCCCAATTTCGGGGAAAGGGCATACCAGTACTCAGCACCGTAGTGAGCGCCAAGCCCAGAAACATTGGAAGTCCCTTGATAAGTTTCAGTGATGTCGGCGCGAACTTCTGGAATCTCGCGAAAAAAGAGACCTATTTGTTGGCGAATTTCTCCACGGTCAGAAGTTTCCAAACGGTGAAGAGCGCTCAGCTCACCAGTCCCATAAGTATGATTGGTTCCAAAGATCGTAAATCCTGAGTAATCAATGATGCCCAGAAATCCCCAAGGCTCATCAGGGTGCAAGTAACCAGCGCCAATTCGACCGGTCCCTCCGACCGCTTTGAGCTTGATATCCACAGCTCCGGCTTCGTTGTAGTCACCGAGATATTGCATCGTTGTGATGAGATAGGAAGCAATGGTGTACCAGCCTCGTGTTCGTTCGATACTTTCACGCATGGTCTCGGTGTACTGAGCGGCTGGTGAGCGATCACCTCCGCGCACATTGAATTTGATTTCAGTCGCGGGGGAGGCTTTTCTCAGGTCCGCTTCCGCTCGGAGAATCAGTCGGTATTGCCCCCCGGGCCAAGCGGGATCAAACACAAGTTCTGTTTGCTGAAAATCTTGCTTCTTGTGAACGAGCTGCCATTTTTTTGATTCAGGATTCCAACGAGAAACGGCAAGGTCGTACTGCTGAGCGTAGGGAACTGAGGTCCAGTTGAGATCTCTGACCCAATCATCTTTCGGAGGTGTGGGTTGTGGTTTTTCCAGCGGAGCGCCGAGGACAGTGAATTGGCTTAAGTCTGAAGGACTCGATGAAATCTCTGGAGAGAGGTGTGCTTGAACGGTCCATTCAAATTGATCAGCCACAGGAATTTTTCCTGTCCAGCGCGGTTCTGTGAGCTTCTCCTCAACTTTGAATTTGGACTTTTTTGATTGGAGATTGAAAGAGTACGTCGTCGCCCCGGGAACAGCATCCCATGTGAAAGTTTGCTCGGTCAGTTCACTGTGAGAGCTTTGAACTTGGGCACTTTGCGAGGGTTTGAGGTTTTTGGGTTTCTCAAGTCCGACATCAAAGGACTCAGGGGTCGACCAGTCACCGGGAACTCCACGGTGGTCGCGGGATCGGACGCTCATTTGCCAAGAGCCTGGCTTGAGGGGGCCACTCCACTGAGCTTCTGTCACTTTGAAGCTCAAACTTTCCGTCGGGGAGGAGAGTTCCAAATCATAGGTTTTCGCACCTTCAATAGGTTCCCACTCAAAACTGACGTTTCGGCTGAACTCCTGAGCCCACGAAACACAGGGTACGAAAATGAGGAGCAAAACCCACTGTTTCATCATTCGACTTTGATCCTCTTTAGTTTCGGTGCTTGAATTCCGCTATTCTCAGGAACGATCACTTTCCGCGGGGTTCCCTTGGCGCTTTCTCGGCCATGTTCATCGACTGCAAAAATTTGAATTTGGTATTCGCCGGGAAGCAAGTTGTTGAGCTTTGTGGTTGTGCCTTTGAAGCGAGCCTTCTGCAATTCCTTGCCGGTGGCATCCAGGAGTTGAAACCAATACTCTTTCACACCCGTGAGCGTCTCCCAAGAAAGATCCAATTTTCCATTGTTATCAGCTTTGAAATCACCCTCAAAAGGCACAAAGCGCGGAGCTTTGAGAATGGGCTTGGGTTGGACTTCGAAATTATGAAAGCTGCTTGAAGCGATCACTTTTCTGTTTTGATCGAGAGCTTCCACCATGGCGATATAGCGACCTGGCTTTTTGAGTGTCGCTGTCTTTTGAGATTCTTTGAGTTCGAAGCTCTCGGCTTGGTCACTCTTGAGAAGCTCTTCCGTTTCAGCGATTTTAAGTCGCCATTCAGTGACCTGATCCTTTTGCTCGGTCACCCAAGCTAAATTTTTTGTTGGACTATCAATATAAAATTCGGGAGCTGCTTGCGGTGGGGTGAGCCATCCAATCACCACAGGGGGCGGAGGCGGTGGGAGATCTTGTTTGACTTGGAACTGGTAAATTTTTGAAATGATGGGTTTTGTAATTCCTGGATAACGTGCACTGATACGATAAAAGTAAGTCGCTTCCTTCAGCTGGAGCTGAGTGGTTGCTTGCTGGGGAGAGTAGCTTTTTCGATGAACAGGATTTTTAAAGTCCTTTTCTTGACCCACTTCTAGAAGAGCGGATTCAAGACCTTCAGGGGTTGTCCATTTGAAATCAACCAAGGGTCCATTTTGAGTCAGGAGCCAATCAGAATTTTCTTTTGGTGAAAGCACTTGGGGAGCGAATTGTCCAATCACTTCCACTCGGTAGATCGAAGACTCTGCCACCGTTGTTCCTGAAGAGTCTTGAGCAACCAGCTTCCAAAAGTACTTCCCAGGGATGAAGCGATGATCGAGTTTCGAAGTTTCGCTGGAGCTCGAGGTTGAAGTCAGGGATTTTCTTGATTTTCCAGTCCACAAGGTCACTTTGGAACCTTCCGGGATGCCTTTCCACTCAAAGCCTAGGTTCTCGATAGCTTCTGGGTTTACGAAATAGGGCTCATCCAACAAGGGCTGAAGAATTTGAAATTTTGAACTGCTTTGTCCTGCAGAAATCTCTTTGGTCTGACCGCTGGGATCTTCAATTTTTGCAGATCCTTTGAGGACTTGGACATCGAGAGATTTGCCTGGGGATTTTGAGAGCTGAGCTGTGGCGTTGGAGAGATCCACAACTCTGCCTTCAGATTTCAAAGTCAGGGCCGGCCCATCCGTCTGGGTAGAGCCTTCTTTTTGCGCGACGAAGAGACTTCCATCGAGGAGATCAAGGCTGATCTCATTTTTTTTTCCTTGAGAGATCACAATCAGCGAGCCGGATTCAAGATCTAAGAATCGATCTGTTCCTGAGAACTGAATGCGAACTTCACCTTCTGAAGAAGTGCGAATAGCTTCTCCGGGAAAAAGGGCTTCGCCGGAATCGAGCAACTGCCACAGCAGTCGTGTGGTGGGGCGACGATGAACATCTTCATTAATTTGAGTCACATAGGCGATCGGCTTCTCGTTCTCTGAGCGGGACTGATCTGGTTTGGTGGATTGGTACCAATAATGGGTGCCAAAGGACACAATCGCTGACAAAAGAGCTGCAAGAATGAGTCTTTCTAAAGATTTTTCCACAGTTCTCTTGTCGGAAAGTCGGGCGTCTATAGTAACTATCCTAAAGGCGAATTTGTTGACGAAACCCGTCTTGAGTAGTGCGAGGAATCTCGACTATCATCGAGCTATGGCTGAGAAAAAGAACTACATCACCCCCGGCGGAATCGAACGCTTGAAAACTGAGTATAACGAGCTCATGCATAAAGAGCGGCCGAAGCTCGTCGAAACTGTGGCTTGGGCCGCGAGCAACGGGGATCGCTCGGAAAATGCGGATTATCTTTATGGTAAACGTCGCTTGCGGGAAATCGATAAGCGAGTTCGCTTTCTGACTCAAAGAATTGAAGATGCAGAAGTCGTTGATCCTCGCCAACTGAAATCCGATAGAATTGTTTTTGGTGCCACTGTGACCATTCAGGATGAAGACGGGCAGTCTAAGACCTACCAAATTGTTGGAGAAGATGAAGCCGATGTGAGCCAGGGAAAGATTTCTTGGAAATCCCCTGTGGCCACAGCACTCCTTGGAAAGAAATTGGACGATGAAGTGACAGTGAAAAAGCCTTCTGGCGAAGAAGTTTTTCTCATCGAAAAAATCGAATACAAATAAAAAAGGGACCCTAAGGTCCCTTTTTTATTTCATCTGAAAAATCAGATTACTTGTGAGCTTTCATTTCAGCTTCACACATTGTCTTCGCTTCGCCAGTCATTTTTGTGCAATCTTTCTTTGCAACTTCAGCTTTTGGAGCTGGGTGAGCTGCAGGAGCAGTTGCGGGTTGAGCTGCAGGTGGGTTAGCCAAAGCGACAGTCGCTGCCAAAGTGATGATTGCAGTCGCGATCATTTTCATGGGTATTCTCCTTAATTGAGTCCCTGAATTGGGACTTTGTTGTATATCATAATGCTACTCTTGTTTTTTATGCCGTCCAGCAAAATTTATAAAATTGGAAGCTCTGCGTTTACAGCAAAAAGTCGAGGCTTAATTAAACTAAATTCGTTACGATTCTTCGCTATGAATACACTGATTCTTCTGACAGATATTGTTGAAAAACTCATACTCCTTCTTTTGCTCGGGCTTTCGGTTTGGTCTGTGGCCATCATGATTGATCGACGCAAGTATTTTCGAGCTTTGCAGCAGAGCTTCAAAGGCTCTGAACTGAAAGAGCTGTTGGGTCGAGGGTCTTTTGAAAATGTGAAAAAATTTATTTCGGACTCGACTAATCCGCTGGTGAAGCTCATCTCCCAGTCCTGCCTTGAAGTCCCTTCAGCTCAGGCCATTGACAGAAAATTTAGCGCTCATAGTAAAGAGCTTCGCAGAGAAATGGAAAAAGGCCTCTCTGTGCTTGCCACGCTGGGTTCGAACGCTCCGTTCATCGGTCTTTTTGGCACGGTGCTGGGGATTATTCGAGCTTTTGCTTTTCTCGGCTCTCAAGCAGGGTCAGCCGCTGTGATGTCTGGAGTTTCCCAAGCCCTCTATGCAACAGCCGTTGGACTTCTTGTCGCGATCCCAGCTGTTGTAGCTTTCAATGTCTTCTCTAAAAAGATACGCGACTTACTTCAGCAGACTGAAAGTCTGAAAGACCTTTACGTGGCTCAGTTTCATTCGAAAGAAGGTTAGACTCATGGCTGGAATGCAAGAGCCCAGCTCTGAAGATTCAGGTTTAATGTCTTCGATCAATATCACCCCGTTTGTAGATGTGGTGTTGGTTTTGCTCGTGATCTTTATGGTGACAGCCCCCATGCTGGTGAAAGACATTCTAGAGATTCGTCTTCCCA
>JBKCXY010000157.1:0-3457 GCA_046315835.1 Pseudobdellovibrionaceae bacterium
CCAGTGATGATCAAAATCATTATCACGTTGAGCGGATCAACCAGAAATCCCATTTTTATCTTGAGGCTGGCAACCGTCATCCATTCGAAAAAATTCACTGCAATCTGGCGGCCTTCCTTAGGCATTGCCAGCAACTCCATGAAAATAAGGATTGCAGATAAAAATGAAATTGCTGCGGCAGCCGTCGCTACGCCGCCTGCCACATTAGCCGAGTGACGCTTATATCTCAAACCGTTAATTAGGAAACCAATGAGCGGAGAAAGAATCAGTGTTGAAATCAATAATTGATGGCTCATACTTAACCCTTCAAGTGTTCAAAGAATCGAATATTTACTTCGCGGAATCGTTTAAAGATAGTGACGGCTAAGGCGAGGCCAACGGCAGCTTCTGCCGCAGCAATAGTCATGACGAAAAACACCATGATCTGGCCTTCCATTTTGCCCGAATACTTTGAAAACGCGACAAATGAAATGTTGACTGCGTTCAACATTAATTCGATCGACATCAAAAGTACGATGGCATTTCTTCTCAAAAGAACTCCCGCCATGCCGATCACGAACAAAATTGCCGACAGAAACAAATAATGATTTAATCCAATTTGAGTGAAGACCTCAGTGTTTAGCATGTGTTCCGCCTTTACTTCGAGCCAGAGCTACGGCGCCGACAGCAACAACCATCAACAACACGCCCAACGCTTCAAATCCGAATAAATACTTAGAAAACAAAAGTTTACCCAGCTGTTTAGATCCATCATCTTCGACCACGAGATCTGGCAAGTTATTCCCCAGCAAAGAGTTCGAAGACATAACAATGGCACCAATCACCAGTCCGCCCAGCATGGCCACACTACCGATCTTCAAAAATCCAGAGAGTTTTCCACGGCTGAAAGCTTGAATTTCAGCCTTCAGATCGAACAGCATCAGCACCATGACAAAGAGAACCATGACGGCGCCCGCATAAACAATCAGCTGCACTCCCGCTAAAAAGTAAGCATTAAGTGTCACAAAAACCGCGGCAACACCCACCATCGTCATGGCTAACGAAAGAGCGGCGTAAACTGGGTTAGTCATAAGAACAACAGCCAGCCCAGAGCAGACAGTGACTATTGCTAGAAACCAAAATAGAAAAGCTTCAGGATTCACAGTTCTCTCCTAGCTATGTGCAATCAAAAAGATGATTGAAGTTAAAACAGTGTTGAATAGCGCCCAAGGAAGCATTGTCTTCCACCCAAGCTCCATCAGCTGATCGTAACGAAATCGTGGCAAAGTCCATCTGACGTGGATGAAAATCCATAGAAAAAGTGCGAGCTTGAAAGAAAACATTAAAAAATGAACAAGGCCCGTCAGCAAGGACGCTGAGGTTCCAGCACCCACCAGGGCGGCTGCCCACGTTTGCACTTCATCAACACTCACATACGGAATTCCCCAGCCACCAAAAAAGAATGTTGCCATCAGTGCTGATGCAACAAGCATATGTCCATATTCACCAATGAAGAACAGAAGCATCTTGAATCCACCGTATTCAACGTGGAAGCCAGCAACGAGCTCCGCTTCCCCTTCTGCAAGGTCAAAAGGAAGTCGGTTCGACTCCGCAAAAGTTGCTGCAAAAAAGATGACCGCAGCCAGTGGCTGATAAAAAATTCCCCAGTTTGGCAGCCAGGTGCTTGAAATGGTATTGCCTAAAAATTGGAAGTTCAAAGTTCCTTGTTGCTGGCTGATCATTTCGGTCAAATTGAAAGTTCCATACATCATGATAACGCCAACAATGGAAAGGCCAAGCGCCAGCTCGTAAGAAATGATTTGAGAAGAAGCCCGCAACGCTCCCATCAGTGAGAACTTGTTTCCCGATCCCCAGCCCGCCATCAAAATCGAGTACGCCGCCAAAGAGGAAACGCCTAAAATGTAAACGATTCCCACGTTGATTTCATAACCTTGCCACAAAAAGGTGTAGGGTCCCCAGGTTTGACCAAACATCTCAAACGCATCCACAGCAACTGGTGTTGAGAGCGGAATCGCAGCGAAAGCGAGCGTTGCAGGTACAAGGGCTGCCACCGGAGCGGCGTAATAAAGAAACTTGACCGCATTTGCAGGAACAAATTCTTCCTTGAATAGAAACTTGACGGCATCCGCAAGAAGCTGAAGAAGTCCCAGTGGCCCCACGCGATTCGGTCCAAAGCGATTCTGGATAAAAGCCGATCCCCGTCTCTCAAGCCAAACCAGCAAAGGAACAGCTTGAACCATCAGTAAGAAAACAATAACGAGCTTTATGCAATTCACTGCAATTTGAAAAACATCTGATCCCATGATTAATCCCACTCTAAGGCTTTAGATTTTACTTCCCAGAAAAGGCCGTAAATAAACACACCGATGAACACCATCATTGAAACAAAAACGTAAAGACCCTGGCCGCTCGCAATGAATTCTTTAAAAGTGGTTGCCCATGGGTACATAAAAATAATTTCGATATCAAAAATGATAAAGAGGATCGCAGTCAGGTAAAACTTGACTGAGATTTTGGTATCCTTTTTTTCTTGAGCAGGAATACCACACTCGTAAGTCTGAAATTTGACCGGATCGTAGACCCTGCGGCCTAATTTAGATGCGAGCAATAAAAGAATGCATCCAAAAACGATCACAAAGATGGTGATAAATAAAATTCCACCCAATGGCATAGTCCCTCCTGATGATGCCCGTGTCGTAGTTCAAAAAAACCAATTAAATCAATCACTAGGACTATACTGTGCGGTGGATTCAATTCCAAGAATTATGAATGGTCAGCACGGCTAAAAAGTGGCAGACTGCGGAACCTATGACCAAGGATCTTCTCGAGTTAAGAATCAGTTCAATTTTTGAAAGAGAGTTTGAACTTAAGAAAGAGTTTATCCGAGTCACAGGCAACAATTCTTTGTTGAGTCTGGCCCTCACATTAACTCAGTCAAAATCCAAAGCTTTCAATGTCTTGCCGCACGTTGTTGTGGTTCCTGGTCTAGCAGATGCTCTTCGTTTACAGGAGCTCGTCAGCTTCTTTGATCCACAGCGAAAGTGTTTTGTAATTCCACAGTTTGATGTTTCGCCATTTTCTGGTTTAGACCCGCAGCCAAAAGTTGTTGCTGAAAGATTAGGCTTTTTATCACAGGTCCATCTTCCCAACCCAGGATCCATCTTTATCGGCTCTGTCCCCGCTTGGATGCAGCTGACTCTTCCCCATCAAGAGCTCGCAAGTCGGCTCAGAAGAGTTTCTAGAGACGCTCGTCTGCCCGAGGATCTTCACGACTACTTTCAGAGCTTGGGGTATCAGTCTGTTCCGGTCGTTGAGGATGTTGGTCACTATTCTGTTCGTGGAGGCATCGTTGATTTCTTTTCTCCACTAGAGCCCTCACCCGTTCGGCTCGAACTTTTTGGCGATACGGTTGAGTCTCTCAGATTTTTCTCGACTGTCGATCAGCGCTCTTTGGAGG
>JBKCXY010000158.1:0-3428 GCA_046315835.1 Pseudobdellovibrionaceae bacterium
CGTCACAGCCAGCGACGATTATTGGTTTGAAGGATCCCAGGTGACTTTTAAGAGTCGCTGTGACAAGGTCGATTGCGCACTCAATCAGATCTTTGGACGTCCCCAAGGACTGCGCTTAATGTATATGTTGGCGCGATTTGGACTGAATGGGTCCCATCTCCGTAAAAAAGACATGTCCCCGTGGCAAACGAGCGAACTTGACGATGTTATTAGGGGCTTTTCAGATGCCCCATGGAATTTCCATCCCGTCGGGGTGGGGGACACCGATATCACTCGCTACAAACGCGGATACGTGTGGAGTGGTTATCCCGAGAACGAGGCCCCGTACGTGGCTGCCAATGCCGTGATAGTGGTCATCGACCTATGGGGTGAGTTTGACATCACCAAGCGGCGGTACTTAATATTTCACGAACTTGCGCACAAAATCGGCAATCGCAGGGGCTTGGACGGTTCGGCCGAATGGTTGAATGTCGCCGGTTGGAAGAAACGATCAGTGACCGTGAACGGACAAACGACAACCGATTGGACGAATACCAAAAAATCCGGTCTTCCGTCACTTTATGCCGGCACCCACCCCGCCGAGGACTTTGCTGAAACTTTTTCAGCATATCGTTACAATCCTCGACAGCTCAAAAAAGTCAGCCCCAAACGCTACGAATTCATGAAAAACAAGGTTTTCGGCGGGATTGAGTACACCAATGACGCTAGCTGCTCTCGGCTCGCGACAGAAAAAAGAAATTTTGATCGTCAGCAAGAGGCAGTGACTCGAAGAGTGGTAGCCCGGATCAATTCAACTCCGATTGATTTTAAGAGCCAGAAATCCCAGGACAGTCTGTTAAAAATTTGCATGGTTCCTTATTTGTGGTCACGAGTTGAAAATGCAGGATTTGATTTGACCGGCTGCTTGCACCGCGGAACCACTCAGGCGAAGATTACGGAGATCTCAAAAGCTTTGGGTGAAGACATAAAATACCTTGATCCCCATCTTATCAACAAAATTGCCATCGATTCCTCGAGGGCAGAGGTTACGAAAAAAGCTTTTCTCGCAGCGGTTCGTCAGGCAATCAAAGAAATGCTAAAAGGCGCCGGGATCTCTTCATGGAATTTTGAAACTATGGTCACTAATCTCAAGGCAACACCAAAACAATTTTGCGAAAGGCAATCCAGGGTAATTTACCTGGAACTTGAATATCGTGTCGGTTTGGATGAGCGCTTGGGAGAGCAGAATTTTTCTTTTGACCAACGCGATACTTTGGCCAAACTCGCACGCCAAGTCTGCATGGAAAATCTCGGAAAGCAAAAAGAGATTCTCGGTGGACGGTTCTATACGGGCATCCCGGAGGCAGATCTTGATCGGAGCCTGGATCGGTTGTTGAAGTAGGCGTAGGTTTGGGCAATACACTCTTAACTAAACCGAACCGTGTTCTCCAGCTCCGACAAAGAAATGACTTTAATCTGCGGAGCAAGCCAGTAAGATCTCTCCCCAGGATAAATTACGTAAATCATCTCTAGCTTAAGATCCGACAAAGCGATACGCATCGATGGCGTGATCCTAGGCGCATCCGAAAATTTAGCCTCTATACCAATAAGGCCTTTCGGCTGCGGGATTATAAAATCAATTTCTGCATCAGATTGAGTGTTCCAGAAATATATTTCTTTGTCGTACCTTGCTCTGATTGAGCGAAGAACAAAAGATTCCCAAGAGGCTCCGAGCTTGGGATGCGACAACAGATCTTTTCGATTTCGAATTTGCGCAAGACTGTGGAAAATTCCAGTATCTGAAAAATAGAACTTGGGACTTTTAACTTGTCTTTTAGAAATATTGGCATGCCATGGGGCCAGTATTTCGATCATGAAGGTTCCCGCCAAAAGTTCGAGATACTTTTTTGTAGTTGCATCGGACACGCCAAAATTTCGACCAATTTCAGAATAATTCAAAATTTGACCGTTGTAGTGACCCAATAATGTCCAAAATTTTCTTAAGGTTAATGCTGGAATTTGAATTCCCAATTGCGGAATATCTTGTTCCAAAAAAGTCCGAGTGTAGTCATCTCTCCATTGCAGCGAAGTGTTTTCACTAGAAGCCAAAAATGACTTCGGGAAACCACCTCTTAACCACAATCTATCCTGTTGATCTTCTTTTAATTCGCCAATAGAGAACCCACTCAAATGATAATAGGAAATCCGACCAGCCAAAGACTCGGAAGATTGATGAATTAACTGTCGCGACGAACTGCCCAGCAAAAGGATTTTAATTTTTTTGTGTTTATCCACAAAGAACCGTAAAAATGGGAAAAGATCCGGCTTTCTTTGAATCTCATCTATAACAATTAGTTTCTTACCGTCTTTAACAGCCTGTTCGGGATTTTCTAGGGCTGCTACTTCCTGAGGCCTTTCTAGATCAAAAAACAAATCGGCCTTGAACGTTTTTGCCAAAGTTGTTTTGCCGCACTGTCGAGGCCCTAGTATTGCTACAATCTGAGCTGATTTGAAGCGTTTATCAATCTGTTTAAGATGAAACTCACGATTTATCATACCTTGTATTTTCGAACATATAGTTCGAAAATGCAAGGTAGAAGTTGGACATGTTTTGACCCGAGATTCTCATGAATTCATGAAGTTCGTTGGTCATTCCTGTTTCTTGGAGAGCAAGTAACAGGAATACCGTCCGATCCTATTATTTCCTCTGTGGAATGAGATATTTAGAGGACGGCGTACTGTTGAAGGGACAGGATTTTGAGTCAGTTATTTCCATTTTTAGAAAGTACCTCGAACAAAAAGTACCCATTGCTTGAGGAGAAGGGTCTTGCTGGGAAAAACGAGCGCCGGAACATCTCGAATTAAGAAAATATACACAAAAGAGGACAAAATCGCAAAATGAGACATCCCTCCTCTCAAGCAGACGAGCCTTTGCACCGAACTAAGCTGCAGTAAATAAAAAGGGCTTGAATTAGATTAGAGGGGGGCCTTTATGGTTCGGTTGAGACGTTGGCACACGCTTGTGATAGTTTTTGCTGCGTTTCCCATCTTTTTTCTCTTTCAAAATTGTGCTGGCGATAAAATAGAATCATTGGACGAGCAGCAAAGACAACTGGCATCTGATCTCCAGTCGGCTCAATCACGGAGCATGGATTTAGAAATTCTTCTCCGCGGCCTCATTGAAACTGAAAAGTCACAAAGGCTTCAGGCTGATCAATCAATCAACAAGCGCATTGACGAACTCAACCAGGATCTCAGCCAATACAAGGCTCAGGTTAATGCCTCTCTCGCATCTTTACAAGAAAGTACAGCATCCTTTCAGAATCAGTTGACCTTCACTCAATCAACCATGAATCAACGCATTTCCAGTTTAGAGGTTCAGGCTCGTCAGCTGCAGTCTCAGCTAGATCAACGTCTTGTCCTATTAGATTCAAACCTGAGAGACGCTC
>JBKCXY010000159.1:0-13841 GCA_046315835.1 Pseudobdellovibrionaceae bacterium
CATCAAACTTTCATTCTTAGGTTTGACTGTGGAAGCCTAGAAAATCCCAACAACTTCGAGACGGTATCCTAATTTTCTCCTGAGTCAAGCTGACCATGTACAAGCTCTCAGTCTTCACAAGTGGCGCCACTGACTGTCTCAAATTGAGAATCTATTCCTGAGGTCTAGTGTTTTCTCATTTTGTACCGATAAGCTCTTCAGAGGGGATGTGAATGAAGCAAGCAATACGTCTTGTGCTGACTCTGACAGTCTTGTCATTTTTGGGTCTCTCTTACCAGAACTGCACTTCCTATTCTGAAAATACTTTGAATGGCAGCACAGAATGTTCTGATTGTGGTGGGTTTCTCTTTGACCCGGGAATGGATCCTCCAGTGATCAAAAATAGTTCAATCGTTGATTTTGATGATGAAGAGCCTGCAATGGCGACAGTCGAAATCTCTGGAAGATGCTTTTTTCCTGAACACATCGAGCCAGAGTTAAGATTAACCATTGAGAGCTTCGGATCTGGGGCGTTGATGGGGTTGGGTTTATTGGCGAATTCAAATCAGATCATGGAAATATCTGAGATCAGGTGTCAGCATGGAAAATACTATGTTATCTTTACACCTGTGCAGCCTCTGGGAAGCTCGATAACTCGGGACTTTCAATTGAAGCTGAGACTTTTTCACCGAGTGGATGGGCTCCTGATTGAGGATCCCCAGTTTACATCTGTTTCCAGAGTGAGAGTTCTTCAATCTCTTCCTAATTGAAGGCGCCATTCATTCAAAGGGTAGTCTCTGAGACTATGGGGTGAAAGCTCCGGCGGTGTGAGCGGATAAACCTGACGGGAAAGAGTCGATCGGTAGCCGAACTCAGTCAGTAAGGCAAAGATCAAGCGAGAATCAAAAAAAGCTTCTAAAAATGCTTCGTTGGGTGTGTTCATGGGACCTGTGGTGAGCATGAGGAGTACGATATTTTTTTTATCTAACTCTGTTTTCCAGCCAAAGGGCATTCCAGGAAGTTTTAAAATTTCTCCAGTTGAAAACTGAGAGGAGAGTTTTGATTTTAAGGCCTCAAAACTTGCAAATTCGCTGTCTCTTTGAAGCTGAGAACTCAACATCAGGGTGAAGTCGCAAGCATTCCAATCGACCGCAGAAGTCGGTGTGGAGGAGACCTTGAGAGGGATCTTGCTCTTCTCGAAGAACAGGACCACCCATGAATTGCTGATTTGTAAACCTTCAGTGAGGCAGAGTTTGACCGGCTGCCGGCGATCTCCCCATCTTTTTTCAGGGAAGGCTCCAAAATAGAAACCCCCAACTAAGGCAGTGCCTAAGATGAGGGTCCATAAGAACAATCGAAACCAAGAAAGCTTAGAAGCTTTCATCAAAGGCAACTTGCCCAGTCACTCCGACCTGGTAGGCAGAGACTCGTCTTTCAAAAAAGTTAGCTAATTCCTGCATGTCCTGAAGCTCCATGAATGGAAATGGATTCTTCACATTGTAGCGCGGTGGAATATGTAAACTTTCTAAGCGCTGATCCGCCACAAACTCTAAGTACTGTCGCATGTCTTTCAGGGAAAGTCCTGCAACTCCGTGGTCCAAGATGTCTTTGGCAAATCCCATTTCACATTCAATGGCGTCCTCGATCATTTGCGTGACCATCTCATTCATTTGTTCGTTGAAAAGACCTGGCTCTTCACGTCTTGCGGTATTGATGACTTCTGTCGCAAAGGCAATGTGCATGCTTTCATCACGGAAAACCCAATTTGTTCCGGTCGCGAGCCCTTGCAGGAGGCCTTTACTTCGTAAGAAGTAAACATAGGCAAAAGCGGCGAAGAAGAAGAGGCCTTCCACACAAGTGGCAAAACAAATGAGATTCATCAAGAATCTTCTTCGATCTTCGAGGGTCTTCAAGGAGTCAAGAGTATGGATGGAATCCATCCATTTGAAGCAAAAAGCCCCTTTCTTTTCGATCGAAGGAATGTTGTGAATTGCAGAAAAAGCTTTCGCTCTCTCTTCGTGGTCTGGAATATAGTTATCAAGCAAAGTCAGATAAAACTGAACATGGAGAGCCTCTTCATAGAGCTGTCTTGATAAATACAATCGAGCTTCTGGTGAATTGACGTGCTTGTACAGATTCAACACCAAGTTGTTTCCGACAATGGAGTCACCTGTTGCAAAGAAAGCGACCAGTCGATGGATCAAGTGCTTTTCTGCAGTAGTCATCTTCGTTTTTGAGTGAAGATCCGCAAGGTCTGTTGAAAAATCCACTTCGTCGACGGTCCAAGTGTTTTTAATTCCGTTTTTAAACATTTCGTAAAAAACGGGGTACTTCATCGGTCGTAATGTGAGATCAAATCCTGGACTTAAAATCATAATTCACCATCCTTATTGGCAGGCTTCACAAGCCTCTGGGTTTTCAAGAGAACAAGCAATCACTTCAGAATCAGAATAGGTCTTTTCAGGAGCCTCACTCGCGACCGTGGAAGCTGTCGCTATCATGCTCGCAGCTTCCGGCGTCGAAGCCTGGGTTGTGTTGCTTTTCTTGACTGTTGTTTTTGCAATACTTGTCGCGGGTCGTGAGCGCAAGTAATAGGTTGTTTTCACGCCTTTTTTCCAAGCATACATGTACATGCTTGAGAGCTTTCCGATGGTCGGGCTTTCCATGAAAAGATTGAGTGACTGACTTTGATCAATGTAAGCGCCACGATCTGCAGCCATGTCAATCAAGGCCTTCATAGGAACTTCCCAGACTGTGCGGTAGAGTTCTTTGAGGTGTGGTGGGATGGAAGCCACTTCTTGAATGCTTCCTTCCGCCAGCTTAATTTCATTTCTCATGTCTTCAGTCCATAGCCCCAAAACTTTGAGATCTGAAACCAAGTACTTATTGATTTGCATAAATTCGCCCGACAAAGTCTCTCGTTTAAATAAATTCGAAACTTGGGGTTCGATGGCTTCGTAACAGCCCACAATCGAAGCAATGGTTGCGGTTGGCGCAATCGCAATCAGTAAAGAGTTTCTCAGGCCTGATTTTTGGATTCGTGCCTTCAGCGTCTTCCATCGCTCAGGTTGTGACGGTGTCACCCCCCATAAATCAAACTGCAGCATGCCTTTAGCAGCTTTGGTTTCTGGGAATGCGACGTGAGCTCCGTTCTTCTCGGCAAGTTCACAGCTTGTCAGAAGAGCGTTATAATAAATCTCTTCTTGGATGCGAGATGAAAGCTCCTTCGCTTTTTCAGAGTCGAAGGGGAGTTTCAGTTGAAAGAAAGCGTCTTGTAAGCCCATCACGCCAAGCCCCACAGGTCTCCAGCGGTGATTGGACGTCTCAGCTTCTGGAATCGGGTAGAAATTGATATCGATCACCCGGTCGAGATACTTCACTGCTGTCTTCACTGTTTTAGCGAGTTTGTCGAAATCAAACTGTCCGCCCACCACATGTCTTGCTAAATTCACCGAGCCCAGATTGCAAACGGCAGTTTCCTTATTGCTCGTCACTTCAAGGATCTCTGTGCAGAGGTTCGACAAGTGAATGATTTCTCCGGGCTCTCCCGAGAACGGTGTTTGGTTGGCCTTCGCATTCGATGCATCTTTAAATGTCATCCAGCCGTTTCCTGTTTGAGCCAAGGTCTTCATCATTCGAGCGTAGAGATCGCGCGCTTTGACTTGCTTGTAGGCAAGCCCTTGAGCTTCTGCTTCTTCATAGGCCTTCTCGAACGCTTCGCCATACATGTCGGTCAAATGGGGGATAGCTTTGGGATCAAACAGAGACCACAGGGAATCCGTTTCCACACGCTTCATGAAAAGATCTGGGACCCAGTTTGCTAGGTTGATGTTATGAGTGCGCTTTGCTTCATCACCCGTGTTGTCTCGGAGTTCGAGGAATTCTTCGATGTCAGCATGCCAGCTCTCGAGATAAACACAGGCTGCCCCTTTGCGCTTTCCACCCTGATTGACGGCCGCGACCGAAGAGTCCATGGTTTTCAGCCAAGGAATAATTCCATTACTGTGTCCATTCGTGCCTTTGATGAGAGATCCGCGACTGCGGACCCGGTGGTAAGCGACACCGATACCGCCTGCGAATTTAGACAGCAACGCTATGTCTGTGTATTTCTGATAGATCGAGCGAAGATCATCTTCCGGAGAATCGAGCAAATAGCACGAGCTCATCTGGGGTCGTAAAGTCCCTGAGTTGAACAAAGTTGGCGTTGAAGCCATATACTCGTGGCTTGAAATCAGTCGATAAAACTCAATGGCTTCCTCAACATTATTCGCCAGGCCGCAAGCGACTCTCAAAAAGAAGTACTGTGGTGTTTCGATGACTTGACGAGTTTGAGGATTTTTCAGGAGATATCGATCGTAGACTGTGCGAAGTCCGAAGTATTCAAAACGGTCAGTTCTGAAAGGCTCGATCGCCGCAGATAAAGCCGCTTTATTTTTTTCCACAAAAAGGTGAGTGTGCTCACCAATCAGTCCAGATTTAAATCCCAAAGCTACTGAATCGGCAAAAGATTGAATTTTTTGTGAGCGAACTTCTTCATCAATATAGATCGCCAGCAATCTTGAAGCTAAGCGAGAATATTCGGGTTCTTCGCCAATCAGTAGGCTCGCCGTTGCGATACAGAGATTATCGAGCTCTTTCGTGCTGGCGCCATCGTACAGCCCGCTAATGGCTTTGGTTGCGACCCGCAAAGGATCGACTTGTGAAAGGCCATAACAGCAGCCAGTCACTCGTTCGACGATCTTGGTGACGTCAACGGCTTCCAGAGTGCCATCTCTTTTTTTAACTCTCATCATGTGCGGCTGATGATCAATCTCGTGTTGCAACATCTTTCCCCCTCTAAAGCCAACTTCCGTTTTGGCTTGCTCTCATTTTCGAAAATACAATCCATCCCTCGTCGAAACCAACCAACAAACCTTCCTAGGAAGGTCCCCTCTGTGAGTCGTTTCGACGAAGGCCTGGTTTTTACCTAACCTTCATTTTAAACTTTTATTTTGATGCCATTTCCGTTCTGGAATCCATTTACGCTCTTGATCGAGACCACTATATCTAGTGGCTCAGTCTTGAGTCCTCATCAATAAGGAGGGCATCGCTTACAAATGACGGTAAAGTATTTTTAGTTCTGGTCCAAGAAGATTTTTCAAAAAATAGCAGACGCTGCTTATCAATTGGGCATCCCCTTGAAATCCTTTGACATAATTTGACTGACTTTTTTTTGGGCTAGTCTAGGTTTTTACGACTAGAAATTAGGCAGAGCTGATTTTAAACAAATTTAGAAGGGTTTTAAAAATCGAAAATCTGTCATTTCTTACAGATTCTTAAAAAGACGTCCTTGGTAAGAATCTTGTTGATTCAGGTAATCAATCAGGAACTGGTGAGTTCCCATTTTATCTGAAGTCCAGCTGGGGGCCACAAGTTCATCCCAGCGTGAAGAATAGGCCGCCAGACGATGAATATGAATTCGCGGTGAGAGATGATCCAGGAACAGAGAGACTCGGTGAGCATAAGTTTCCCGATCTATCGGTGTGAATTCTCCTCGGTGGAAGATCTCTTCGAGAGGTGTTTTGGTTAGAACATGTAAATTGTGAAGTTTGACGTTATCGATCGGAAGTTGATTGCAAAGCTGCGCCGTTTCGATGATCTGTTCGTCCGTTTCTCCGGGCTGACCAAACATCAAGTGAATACCCAGATTGACGGAAGTTTCCTTTTTGATTTTTTCGATCGCTTTTAAACTCTGCTCTCTCGTGTGGCCTCGGCGCATGAAGATCAGTTGATCATCAAAGAAGGATTGAACTCCCAGCTCGACAGCGACGAAACTTTTTTGGTGATACTCTTCCCAAAGCTCAAGCACGGCTTTTGAAAGGCAATCAGGGCGAGTCCCGACAACCAGACCCTTCACGTAAGGGTATGACAGCGCTGTCTCGAAATTGATTTTCAAAGCGTCAAGCTTTGTGAAAGTATTGGTGTAAGCTTGAAAATAGATCAAGAATTGCTCGGCATTGTATTTTTTGGCGATCCGTTCATGGTATTTTTCAATCTGTTCCCGA
Organism: Pseudobdellovibrionaceae bacterium; assembly: GCA_046315835.1. Classification (GTDB taxonomy): domain Bacteria; phylum Bdellovibrionota; class Bdellovibrionia; order Bdellovibrionales; family Bdellovibrionaceae; genus JAJTIC01. Next base: position 6,024 of record JBKCXY010000159.1, read on the forward strand.
AGTCCCAAGGTTAAACTCTCTGATTGGGCCGCAGAACCCCAGACGTCACAAAAAACGCAAGTCTGCATTCCCTTGAGGCCCCGACGGTTGGGGCAGTCATCCACGACGGTGACGGGAATCTTATAAACTTTCCCTGAGAAACGTTCTTTGTAGAACTGAGAAATCGGCTGAAAGGGGAGATCGTTGTAATACCTTGCCATTGGGCGGAATGAAAACCCGAAGCGGACAAAGAAGTCAATGTCTGGTAAAGTGATCTGATGTTTGACTGGAGAAATTACGAATTAGAAGAAGTCACGACGGAAGATGGAAGTCCAACTCTGAGGGACTTGCAATCGCCCAACCTCGAAACAATGCACCATCGAGGCGGGGCGGCCACTGAGACCTTGTATATCTACGGCGAGGCCTTGCAAATAGGCCTTCAGAATCAGCTCCGCCAAGTCTGGTCGGTGGGTTTGGGCTGTGGGTATAACGAGCTCCTGGTGGCTGATCTTCACCTTAAAAACCCTGCTTGGGACCCTCAGCTCCTCAGTTTTGAAACGCGGGCAGTTCTGGTTGAGCAATTTGTAAAAGCTTTGGTCGCGTCTCCCCGTGAAGAGTTTTATGACAGAGTGGGGAGTTCACTCAGAGTCGGGGATCTTGCTTTTAAAACGCTTTTTCAGATGAAAAAAGGGGGTTCTTGGCGGATCCAAGGAGATTTTCTTCAGTTTCCACGAACACAGTCGTGTGAAATTTTGCTCTTTGATGCTTTCTCAGCCAAGACAGATGAACGTTTATGGACGCCAGCGTTCTTAGGAGAGCTCTTTGCGGCGGGGATGAATTCCAAATCCTTGGTCGTCACCTATGCTTGTACAGGTCATTTGAAGAGAGCACTCAAGGGTGCAGGTTATGAGTTGATCGCAAAGCCTGGGTTCAAAGGGCGGCGCGATTCCACCCTCGCCGTCCGTGGATTCTCTCTCTAGTTCTTCAGTTCGGTGAATTTTTTAACGTACTCGATAATGGCGCTTTTTGATTCAGAATGAAGGCCGATAAACTTTAATCCAGCATAGCCGTCAGTGCCAACGTAAACAACTTCGGCGGTCGCATGTAAAGGATTAAAGAGGTTCGAACTTTTAAGAATAATTTTAAACTTTTCTCCAATTCGAACTTGAGGAGCGTCCGTGACGCCCAGTCCTCCCTCGCTGATCGAAAGAGCTCTGGCTTGGTTGCTGCTACTAGCACCTTCCATAACGACTGTTCCCATGATCGGCACTCGAGGGTGTTGCCGTCGAGAGACACCCAGTTCATCCATGAGCTTATGAATCTGGTAGATGTCCTTCCATTCAGAGTAACCTTCTGTCCAAATTTTGATCTCGGAGAGATCGTGGCGAGTCTTTAGAAACTCCATCATCTGGTCATGAAGGAGAGGTTTGAGTTCTTGAGTTCCGACTCGGATCTTCCAAAGTCTTTCGTTCTGGCTCTTGTATTTTCGGATATTCTCATCGAGCTCACGAAGATGTTTTTTCCATTTATCCGGACCGAGCCATTCGGATTGTCCTCGTCCCCAGATCAGCGAAGTGTTCAGTTGAGGAAGTTTTCCTTCGATTTCTTCTTGAAGAAAAGGGCCAGAGACTTTCTGTTGGGAATCTAAGATGAACCATTTTTTTTGTTCCATGGTTCTATTTCAGCGACTTATCGTTCCGTCTGCAACAATTTCCTGAGGGCAGCTTCGTCTTGGAGCTTGGGATGAGGGGCTTTGCCTTGAAGATGGTCACTGGTCCTTCGCGCACGATCAAAAAGAAATGAGTCAGACTCTTTCTTAAGATACTGGTCTAACATTTGAGAAGCTCTTGTCTTTTCGGGATGAAGGCCCATCGCTTCGACGGCATAGGCCCGGAGGGCGCGTTCAAACTCTTGATGGCGAGGCGCAGTCATGGCTGACCAGGGTGTTTGGGCGATTTCATAGAGCTCTGCTAAGCTTTCGCTGAGTTCAGAGAAAGACAGAAGATAGGCAGCGGCAAACCTCTGGTCTTGATTGAGTTCAGTGTTCAGAGCCATCGCCTTCAACTTTCTAAGCTCAAGCGCATTGAGTTGCAGAGCTTTCGCTTGAATCTGGGCCTCCGTGTCTTCGGGAGATACTTGGGGTTGACTGAGGCTTCCCATCACCCTTTCTACAAAGGATTCAAGCGATTCGGCGGCGTGAGGGTCTTCGGGTTGGTTTTGCTCCAAAGCTGGGCCTTGTTGGGTTTCATGAAGAGGGGAGTGAGGGCTTGATTCCTCTCTCAGAGGTCCCTGAAGGAGCCAATAGGTCAGCCCAGCCCCGAGAACGAGGCCGAACAGAAGTCGTCGATGGAAAGGCTTTCTATTCGACGACAAAGGCATCATAGAGAGGAACTGTGGTGATTTGATCTCCACGGATTCCAGGAATGGAAGTCCACTGTCCTGCCTTCAGTTCCTGAAGGTCTCCCTGGGTATTCAATCTCAAAGTTGAATTTCCCACGGAAGCCAGATCAAGGGTTTCCGAATCCCATGACATTTTGAGGGGGCTCAGGGTGAGTTGAGGGCCGAGATTGACCTTATGAAGAGCTCCTGATTGTGTGCGAACAAAGAGCCCTCGCTCGCCTGCTGGAGAAGTCGTCCAAAAATCTTGGGCTTGAAGACCTGTAGTCCGGTAAGGATTAAACTTCCCCTGTCCAAAATTGTACTGAGTGATTTGAGACTGCTGATTCAAGACCACCACAAATCTCTTTGCGCCTTGATCAAACTCTTCAAAGTCAAGAACCTGTCCTTGGCCACGATCTTGCCTGAGCATTTTGAAGTAAGAGTAATCATCGACCAGTCGCACAGGACCAAAACCATCTTCATAAAGCTCAAGAGCAAAAGCTTTGACGCCATCAAAGAGCGCAGCTCCAAAAGACGTCGTTTTTAATTTCTCAGAGTTCCCAAGAGCAAGATCTCTTTCCAGAGTCTGCCCCTGATCCATCAAAAGTACTTTATTGCCGTCGACGACAACAAGAGCTTCTCTCTTTTGAATCGGTGACTGGTTAAATACAAAATTCGTTCTTCCCATCGCCATCAAGCGAGCCATGGCTTTGTAGGCGGGGTGAAAATTGGCGCCAAGCACACTCACTCGAGCGTAATACTCCATTTCCACGCCGTGACTACCGCCCTCGTTGTAAGTGCGGTCACAGCCCGAGACAGAAGTATCAGAGTAAGGTCCTTGGTTACAGCGGGTATGACTGTAGCCTGCTGTATGACGAGCTTCATGGATGACAGTGCCTACTCGTCCCAAGGTTGAAAGAATAGCCCAGCCGTCTTGCATGGTGAAATTGCCAAAAGAGTTATAAGCCGTTGCAAAAGGGATATCATCCCCCCGATTGATGGACCGGGTTTGGCTCTTCATCCAAGAGTAGTATTTATCTTGAGGAATAAATCCTTTAATGAGTTTGTTAGAGCCAAAAGCTTGGAAAGTTCCTTTTTCAATAATTTGAAGATCATTAAAAAGCTTTTTGGTATCGCTCGAGTTATTGCACAACTCCAGGCCGCCAAAGCTTGCCACATCAATTCTAAATTCTTGCACATATCTTTGCGCTAATGAGTTTTCAACACAGCCAAAGCTTGGATCATCAAAAAGATCACCCGGTTGAGCAAAGCTCAGGGAAGAAAAAACTGTCAGAAAAAGAACCGATAGTAACGCGATTGAACTGCTTTTCATGGACCCCTCCATGGAGTCCATCCTAGTCCTCCGAGACCCGAAGTCCATTAAATTCGACTAGCTGGCTTTCAGTTTTTTAGCTTGCTTATATGCGGCAATTTTCTCGTTCAAAAAGTTTTGAGCACGGTACTTTTTGACACTAGAGATAGAGTCTTTTCTGAGATGCATATGGGTGACACCGCGTTCACTGAGGCGGCCTTTTTGTCTGCCGTAGAAAGGCATTCCTTGAGGGGTGTACAGAATGTACTTGTTGTTCTCAGGCATGAAGATGTAGAGGTCAAACTCGAGGGGAGTGTCTTCTTTGAGTTCATCAATGGTCATTTTAACCATTTTCTCTGAAGCTGAATCTTCAAGTTTAGCTTGGAGATCTTTGCGAGGGAAGAAAGCCATAGCGACTTCATCGGCCTCATGAACACTCTTTCTCAAGAACTCCGCTTGCTGGATAGCCCAGTCTTCAAATTCCACTTCTTGAAGTTTCAAAGAAAGAGTGTCATCGGGGCTGATCGGCTCGCCATTGGATTTTAAGAAGCTGACAAGGCGGGATTGAATCATATTAATGAATTCTTGATCGATCACACGGTCTTTGCCCATGGCGCACACAAGATAGCCTGAGAAGCGAGGTGATTTGACAGTCACACAGGCGACATTGGATGATTTTTTGATCTCTTCGACATTGTCCTCGTCAAGGTCATCTCGGATTCTGACAGTTTCATCGAGAGCGTTTTGTGCACCCCGAACAATGATCGATTCTCGAGAGAGATCTTGTTTTGAATACTGTTCGATAATCTGCGATCGTTTCCTTTTTTTCTTAACGGGACCTGATTCCATAATTGGAGCTTCTTTGGCGCCCCCTTTTTTGGAAGATTCAAAATTCAGAGGGGTTTCTTCTTTGGGTGTTCCTTCCCAATCAGATTCGGCATGAGCAAAACCTGAAGGGGGTGTGTCCGAGGGATGAGAGTCCCTTGCCGCTAGGGCTGTTTTCATTTTATCAGCCCAATCACCGAAATCTTCGCCTGATTTTTCCTCGGGCGTCAGCTCATTCCACCGACCCTGCAGGTCATCTTGCGTGGGGATATATCCTGGGCCTTTATCGTATTTCCCCATTCCTCCCCTGTAGGCCGGACCCGTGGGCGCTTTCTCGCCCTTTGAGATGATCAATCCACCAGATGCAGGTTTTCCAGAAGGTTGGGGTATTGAAAAATCCGGGACTGATGGCGTTGAGGCATCCTCATCCTCCGAAGATCCGACCAGTTGACTTAAGGTGGCTCGGGCTTGTTCGAAACTCGAGTTCGTTGGCTCTTCTTGATGAAAATGCATGACATCACTCGCGGGTTTTCCATTTCCATCCGTTTTTTGGGGATTCAATTTATCATTCTCTGCTTGGCGAGCTTTAGCTTCTTCCTCCTTAATAATTTTAAGGATCATCCGTTCAATGGACGGGCCTGAAACCGGAGGGAAGAGGTTGTACTCCTGCCCCATTTCGTTCAAAGCGCGCATGCTGGTAGGTGATTGTTTTTCAGCGAAAGCGATCACTCTCACAGGAAATGCTTGAGTCAAAAGCTTGGGAAGAACCTTCACTTTTTTATTGGGATGATCTGCGGAAAGAATCACATATTGCGGTGTCTTCTGGATAATGTAAGCGAGGGCCTCACGCATATTAGTACCACTGCCCACGATCCAGTTTCGATTGCGTAAAAAGGTTTCCGCCTGTGAAAGCACAGACGGATTACTTTTTAGGATGTAAACTGAAAATGTCTGATTAGACATTTCGCTCCCATCTCCGCTTTCGGAGTTCATACTGTCACTCGGTGATTTCACCGAAAATCTGCTTTCGTCTTCCATGGCTTCCTACAAGTTACTCATCCTTTTTTTTTCGCAGTTGTTCCAAGACTTGCTCAGACTTCAAGAGTTGGTCCAACCGACTCTCGAGTCTTTCAAGGAGTTTCTCAAAACTCATTTTTTCTTTCACTTTTCCATTGGGTGCATCGACAACAAGCCGATCAATCACATCTTCAGGAATATACTGAAGGAGCGTGAAGCGGATGCCGGTATAGAGTTCTCGAAGCTGCGAAGTCAGCTGGCGAATTTCCCTTCGAACTCGATGAACTTCACCTTCCAAAATTGTTTCTTCAATTGTTTTTAAAAGAAGTTCATGTTCACAGGGCTTTTCAAGAATACGAAACACGCCTTGTTGAACAGCCTGAAGCGCTGCTGATTTATCCAGGTGCCCGGAAAGAACGATGAAAGGGGCTTCGAAACCTAACTTTTGCGCCTCTTTGACCATGCTAATTCCATCCATGTTTGGCATTTTTAAATCTGTCAGAAGAAGGTGTGGTAGGGATTGTGAAGTTTCGATGTGTTTTAAAAATTCACGGGGATGAGAAAAAGTCTGAACCTCATAATCATCGCTCAAGAGATCATTGAAATTATCTAGAATGTCTTTTTCATCATCCACGATGATCAGTTTTGCTTTCATTCCATCCACCTAAAATCACGAGTCATTTAAAAGACTTACTCAAGGATTTATCGGGTTTTTAGGTTCTTGCCTTGAGTCATTCCGCACGTGACAAAGCAAAAAAAAGGTGTAGACTCAAGGCCTGAGTGGAGCATGAGATATCGCATCAAGACTTTCGTACCGTCGCAGGTCCCAATTTAAATCAGAATCATCTCAAAATGGTGCAACAACAGGTCATCATCATGACTCGTTAGCTCTCTTGGCCCTGGGGGCTTTGGGAGTGGTTTATGGTGATATCGGGACAAGTCCGCTTTATGCCCTTCGAGAATCTTTTGCACATGGGGGAATGGCTTTGACTCCGGATAACATCCTCGGAGTCTTATCCCTCGTTTTTTGGACTCTGCTTTTGATTATCTGTTTAAAATATATGGTCATCATTCTTCGAGCTGACAATAAAGGCGAAGGTGGAATTCTTTCTTTGATGGCCTTAGCACTGAAAGACCTGAGTTGCAGTCCAAAGCGAAAAAGTGTCTTGGTGGTTCTCGGACTTATTGGAGCGGCATTACTTTACGGGGATGGGATCATCACTCCAGCAATTTCAGTTCTTTCGGCTGTTGAAGGCTTGAAAGTTGTCACTCCTGTTTTTGCTCCGTTTGTCGTTCCTCTCACTGTGGTGATCATCATTGGTCTTTTTCTCTTTCAATTTTTAGGCACCGGTCGAATCGGTGTCGTTTTCGGTCCGATCATTATGGTGTGGTTCATCGTCCTCGGAGCTTTAGGTCTCTCTGGAATTTTAGATAATCCCGAAGTTTTAAAAGCTGTCAGTCCCCATTATGCAATTCAGTTTATCATTGAAAATGGTGGTGCGGGCCTGTTGGTTTTGGGTTCAGTTTTCCTTGTGGTGACTGGTGGAGAAGCTCTGTATGCGGACATGGGGCATTTTGGAAAGTCAGCAATCCGCTGGGCTTGGTTCACCGTTGGTATGCCGGGATTGACTCTCAATTATTTTGGTCAAGGGGCTCTGCTCCTCTCAAATCCAGAGGCTATTTCAAATCCTTTCTATCTTCTTGTTCCGAAGTGGGGATTGTGGCCCATGGTTCTTTTATCAACGGCCGCGACGGTGATCGCTTCGCAAGCTCTCATTTCTGGGGTTTTTTCAATCACTCGGCAGGCCGTTCAGTTAGGCTATTGCCCAAGGCTTTCCATCATTCATACGTCTTCTAAGGAGATTGGACAGATTTATATTCCCTTCATTAACTGGGCGCTCATGCTCGGTGTTGTGTGGCTTGTGATTTCCTTTAAAACATCGAGCAATTTAGCCTCAGCCTATGGAATTGCGGTCACGGGCACCATGGTCATTACAACACTTTTGGCTTATGAAGTGGCTCGAAAAATCTGGGGTTGGGGTTTGTGGCAATCAATCAGTGTTTTTGGATTTTTTCTCATTATTGATCTTGCGTTTTTCGCGACGAATGCCGTCAAGGTCCTGGATGGGGGATGGGTGCCGCTGGCGATTGGTGCTGGGATTTACCTCTTGATGTCCACTTGGCAAACGGGGAGAAAAATCCTCGCTGAAAGATTGAAAGCAAGATCCATCCCGATGGTTGAATTTATACAGAAGCTACAAATTGAAAATCCTCACCGAGTTCCGGGAAATGCGATCTACATGTCA
>JBKCXY010000160.1:0-14209 GCA_046315835.1 Pseudobdellovibrionaceae bacterium
CATTAGCTCAATGGATGGACCCAGATGCATCATCAAGAGCAGCTGCAGCTCCAGGGGGAACTTCAGGTCTAAGCGTCGGTTCATTTCAAGAAGATGAGTTTGAAGCTCATAACCACGGCTCAATACCAGGCTATCAAAATAACGTAGGCACATCTAGGTCCAATGGTTTTTATGGGGCTGGTACAGACTTCTTTTCTCTTGCTACTGGCACTATTGGTGGAAACGAAACGAGACCTGCGAATACAGCTGTAAACTACTGCATAAGGGCTCAAGATCAATCAACGAATGCCCCTTTGTTGGTAGGAAGTGTGACAAGTAACTCGAGTGGGCTAGAGAGAGTTGAGCGGGTTTATTTTGGCGGATCTACAGCAAACTCTGCTTGTACAAGTACGCCTTGCACAATTAAAACTCAGTCAGGTAGCTGGGTAAGTTCAGTTACAAGAAGCGGCGCTGGCAGTTATATAGTGAACATAAACTCTGGTATTTTTAGCGCAGCTCCAGTTTGTCAGGCAACTGTAGTTGTGTCCCCTGCTTATGATGCGACTTTTGCAAGATTCGATGCCGAGCCAACCACTTCAAGTTTGTCTTTAAGATCAATTAGGGCAACAAATACGTCCGAAGATACGGCTATTGCAGTAACCTGCCAAGGCCCAAGATAAGGAGAACACTATGAAATTACTCGCCATTCTCTTAACACTAATGCTTGCAGGCTGTGCCTCAAAACCCATTCTAGCTAAAGACTGCATCAAAGCAGATAACTCCAACATCTTCATCTGCAAGAAGTTTTAGGTGACACCGATGGAGTGGAATCAAGTTGTAGAAGCTCTGTTTTATGGTGGCGCAGGTCTACTTGCCATGTCCATCAAAGGCTCTATCGAAAAGCTAACCACATCTGTTCAAGAACTCAATGTGAAAGTGGCTGTAGTTATCCAGCAAGTTGAAGAGCACAGAGAGAAGCTTGCTACACATGATGAGAGATTAAGAGAACTAGAAATTAAATAAGATTCTGAGATGACTCAGAAAGAAGGAGTAACCATGAGCGCAGAACTAGATCAATTACTGAAGGATGTAAAAGCTGACTCTCTCAAAGCTATTCAAGCTTTGCTTGTAAGTCATGCTGAGAAGCACTTGCCAGTAGCATTGGATATTGCAGCAGCAGAGATTAAAGGGCCAATCGATGATGTTATCATCGCAGCTTTAAAGCCTTCTTTGGTTAAAGCAGCAGTTGAGCTTGCTAAGAAGATCTATACAGAGCCTGTAGTGGCATAAGGAGTATTCTATGTGGGCAAAGATTACTGAGTATATCTTAAATCAATTGTTCTTGAAGGTGCTTGAATTGCTTGGGAAATATATTCCAACATGGCTAGATGATATCAAGAAACAACTCGAAGAAAAAAAGAGAGAGAAAACTCAAGATCTAGCTCGCAAAGAATATGAAGCTGTAGCTAGCAATCCAGCATCAACAGCAGAAGAAAGGGCAAAATCCTATGAAGATGCTATTAATTCTGGTCGCTAGTATCTTAGCTGTGGGGTGTGGTGGTAAATTTCCACCATTCCCCGAAATTCAGAAGCATTACTTTATCGATTTGAAGTGTGCAGATACTGAGTGCAATCAAGTCAGTGAAGTAAAGTGTGTTGAGTTTGATATCGTCTCAAAGAAACCCTACAAGATTTCTAATGCAAAAGTTGTTGAGCTTAAGAAGTGTCAATCAGTCGGTGGATATGTCTTAAAAGACATGCAGCTTCTTCTCAACTGGACTGATGATGTTCAGGGCTTCTTTGATAACTATAAATGTGTAAGGAAGTGACATGGGCACAATTTTAAGCAAAGGCTACAAGTTACCAGCTACAGGTGATCGAGATTGGTATGACCAACTTGAGTTTAATATCACTCGCCAAAATGCTCATAAACATGATGGCACAGATTCTGAGAAGGTCACACCAGATGACTTAAACAAGCTCACTTCAACACTGACTGCTGCATCTGCAGTAGCTCTTGGTAGTGGTAACTTTAAGCATACAGTGACTGTGCCTGGTTCACTGAACATTGATAACGCTGAGTTCAAAGTTTATCAGGCTACTGGTGCAAAAGCTGGTGTGCAGGTTTTTCCAACTATCACTAAAATCAGCGGAAGCCAGATTGAAGTATTTCATAACGACAACACAGTGGACTATGTGATCATCTATGGCTGAGCAGAGCTTAGAGGTTACTAACTTTGCTGGTGGGATGACTGATAACTTCATCGGTGGAGCTTTGAATAAGTTCCAATCTGCAGTCAATTTCACTATTAGACCTGATGGCAAGCTTGAATCTAGGTTTGGCTCAGATGTCATCGACAATACAAACTACCTAGTGCCATTTATCTCTACTCAAAAACGAGTAGACAGCATTTGTGAATTTGAAGATATCAAAATATATCAGAGCATGAACAAGGTCCACTTTGCCACAACTGGGTGGAATGAAATCACTGGGCCCACTGGAAACTCTGCATTTAGCTCTGCAGTCACACAGTTTAATCAAAATAGCTGGGACACTTGGAACAGGCACTTGATGGTCACTAATGATTATCGAGAAAGACCTGTCTTTATCTATAAAGATGGCTCTAACATGAGGCTCAGAACTCTAGGGCTTCCCAAGGTGACTAATGCTCAAGTAACAGCAATCACTACGACTGTTGGGGTTGGAAACAGCAGAAACTATAGATTTGTAAGAGTTCACACTTACACTATCAATGGCGTGGAGTTCGAAGCTAGAAGCGCTGTAAGTGCTGACAAGCCTTACTCTGGCCCTATCCCGAACACTCTTGGCGCTTTACCAGTGCTCACCAATGGAGCTTCTGACAACTATGACACCACTACAATAAAGCTTGAGATATATCGCACAGCCAATGCTGGAGTGGACTACTTTAAGGTTGGTGAAGTTACCAATGGCACCACGACTTTTGTTGATTCTGTAGTTGATGGCTCTCTTTCTTTAGGGCTTGTGCTTTATACTGACACTGATGAGCTGGACTATGATCAGCCGCCAAAGTGTAAGCAGCTTTTCCAAGTTAATGGAATCTTCTACTATTTGAACGTGGAAAGCTCAGAGGGTGTCATCCCTCAAAGGGTCATTCAAGCTAACCCAGATCAGCCTTATGCTGCAAATGAAGGTAACTACATTGATCTAGATGAAGATATCACAGCTGGGGGGGCTGCTGGTGTATATCCAGTAGTTTTCACCAAGAATAGAACTTATCGCTTAGAGGGCTTCTTTGGCTCAGATGGCTCTGGTGGTATTACTCGAGTAGAAATCTCTAGAACTGTTGGATGTGTAAGCCATAAGTCTGTTGTGCAGACGCTGGAAGGGCTTTTCTTCGCTGGAACAGATGGCTTCTACTTCACTGATGGCTATAGACTGCAAAAGATATCAGAAGATATCCCAGCCACTTACTCTAGGCTTGTGGAAACAGAAGCTCAAGCTAAGCGCATTTATGGCACTTATGACCCCAACTACAAGCGCATCTATTGGGCATGTAGCAAAGACTCAGACTTCACCGAAAACAATATCATCTTTATCGCTCACCTTCAGTTTGGTATTAGCCCAAATACTCCTTTTACCACTTGGGATGGTGGCTACTGGCAAGATAACTTTGCTCCCACAGCACTGCTCTTTGATGGCCAAGTATTAGTGAGTGGCGACAAGCGTGGTTATGTTCTAAAGTTCACTGAAGGCCTTTATGATGACAAGAAGATTAATACTGCAACAGTGCCTTCTACTTGGTTAAGGCTTCCAATCATCTATGACTACAGGTCTGTGGCGTTAGACTTTGGCAATGTCACTTTAAGGAAGTGGGTTCCAAAGATAGTTGTCTATGCTGACTCCATTTCTAGAGTGGCTTTCACCATCTTCAGTAACAATGACAATACTGGTGTGTTTAGCGAACTTGCTGAAGTTAGAAGTAATAGCCCTGTCAATTGGCGAGACTTTGGCATTCTCTGGGATGACCCATCTATCAGATGGAACTATTTGCCTATCGTGAGTGGAATCAGAAGGTTTCCAGCAAGAAGCATCAGGTGTTCCTATAAGCAGGTGAAGTTTACTAATGCTTACACCATGACAGATTCTACAGCTTCAAGTGGAACAGTGACAGTTGATGGCGTGGCTAACACAGTAACTTTAGAAAACACCACTGCAACTTGGGATGATAATGCGGTGGATTACTATATCAGTTTTTCTGACGATAATTATCTCAAGCAGTATAAGATATTGAATAGGACTGCACTGGTCTTAACAGTAGAAGATACTGACAACACTTTACCAAGTGGCGCTGCAAAGGCATTTAAGATCTTTGGCTACCGTAAGAGTGAAGCTCTAAGGCTACTAAGCTACTCTTTGATTTATTCACTCACGACTCCAACACAGACACCATTTAAAGCAGAGGCTGGATGAAGCTAGACTTCAACAACTTAGAAAATCAAACTTCGCAAAGAAACTTTGAAAAGCTTCAGCGTGAATTTGACTCTAATCCAATTCTGACTGGCCAATGGAAGCTGATGACTGTACCAGCTGGAACAACTGGGACCATTAAGCTTTATCACAAGCTCGGGTTTATTCCATCTGACATCGTGTTCACCAAGCAGGTGGGCACATTTGTTTTCGATTATACCAAATTTAATGAAGAAACAATCACTGTAACCTGTACTTCAGCTGAAGGTAGGTTTTTGGTTGGAAGGATGAAGGCATGATTACACTCGCTGACATCAAAGATCGAGTAAAGCGTGAGCTCGATATGGAAGATGAAGATTTTGTAAGACCACAAGAGTGGATTGATTGGACTAATGATGGAATAGACAGAGCTGAGAGGCTTATTCTTGGTTTATATCAAGACTACTTTCTGACGGTGACTCCAATCACTCTTGTTGCTGGCCAAGCAGAGTACAGCTTACCTGCTGGCATTTGGGCACAGAAGATTAGATACATCGCTTTTGACGATGGCTCTAAGAAGTATGATGTTCGAAAGATTAAGCAAATTAAAGAAGTGCAAGAAGCTTATGACACTAATGAGCGCTTGAGATACATCATGATCAATGATGGCACTACAGGGATAAAGCTTCGCTTTTACCCCACTCCCCCATTTGATGGTTCATTCATCAACATTTGGTACATCAGAAATGCCAAAGAAGTGACGCTTGATGCTGATGTGATTGATATTCCAGAAGCTGAGCAGTTCATTGTTCAGTATGTAAAAGATCAAGCCATCAATAAAGAGAGACTTCAGCCGGACGCACCCCCTTCTGCAGCACTGAAGGAAGAGGAGCAGCTTCTCACTGAAAGCTTAGCTCAGAGAATTGTGGATGAAGATGATGAGATTCCTTTAGATCTTAGCTTTTATGAAAGGCACTTATGAAAATAAAGTTAAAAGCACCTAAATTACCCTCTGTTCGATCTTTAGTCGGTGGTGGCCTGCTAGGTATGAACAATATAGGTTTACTTACGAGTGGGCTTCTAGGGGGGCAGGGTAAAGCTCCAGCTGGTATTGATCAGAGTGCTTGGGAGTCATTAAAAACAGAGAATGAAAGAGCAGATGCCATCAAAAGAGCTAATGAAACCAATATGGTTGGCACTGGCTTCAATCAAGGGGCACTGTCTGGGCGAGATGCTGGTATTCAGTATGACTCCCAGGGCAGGCCAATGCGAAATGCTTACATCGGTGTAACTGATGCTCAAGGTAACCTTAGAAACCAATTTAGTATGTCTGATAAGATTGGCCCTGATGTCCAGCTCAATAACCAAGGCTTGGATGCAATTAGAAGCAGAGCTCTTTCAACAGGCCCTTCAGCTTGGGCACAACTTGCTAATGAAAAGCAGGGCATGGAAGAACAGCAAGCTATGCAGAATGCTCAGAGACAGAACCAATCAAGCTTTAGGCAGGGAATGTCCAACTTGTCTGGGCGTGGTGGATTATCAGCTGGTGCTCGTGAAAGAATGGCGATGCAGTCAATGAGACAGCAGAACACTGGAAATCAAGGCCTTCTTAACCAAGGTATTCAAAACAGAATGAATATTGGCCTGCAAGATCAACAGCAAAAAGATCAAATGCTGCAACAATTGCCTGGTATGGATATGAATGCTGCTAACTTCGCTCAAGGCCAAAGAGCTTTTAGAGCTAATGCCCAACAACAAGATATTGGAAATGCACTGAAAGATATCGGTGGTTACAATGCATATCGGGCTGATGCTTATGGAAAAGCGATGCAAGAGTGGGGCACTGGAAAAACTGCTGATGCTCAAGTGGCAGCGTCAAGACAACCAAGACAGAAATTTTTAGGAATATTTTAAGACAGGAGACTTACATGTACCAATTTTTAATCCCAATGGCTATGGGCTTAATGAATGCTCAAGCAACAAAGAAGAAAAACGAACAGATGAAGCAACAGAACTTGGCTGAAGCTGAAAAAACTAGATACTCAGCTTGGAGTGGCTTAGGACCTGGCCAGATCAACACTAACTATGGCGACCCCTTCTCGGCTGGAGTTGGTGGAGCATTGCAAGGCTTAGCTGTGAACCAAGCTGTTGGCCAAGCTGGTGGATGGGGTTCTCTGCTCGGGCAAGAAGAGCAAGCAAACCAGTTAGCGATGAACTTAGGGAACAACAAATTTGGCAGCATGGCTCAGGGGTAAACAATGAAATCATCTTGGGCAAATGTAGCTTCAGATGTTCCTGAGCAGCTTCTTGAAGCAATTCAAGTGCGACAAGCTGATATCGAGAAGATGAAGAAAGAGCTTGAAGCTGCTCCCCAAAAGCAGACTGGCTTTGAAGCTTTAAATCTCTCCCCTGCTTTAGCTTGGGCTGACAATCTCAACAACACTAGCTATGCTCAGTCATACAAGCCAAAGGCTGATGATTCTGCTGCTCTCAAGAAAGCTATTGAAGATCGTATTGCTAAAGAGAACCAAGCTTTGGCTGATGATCAGATCAAGTGGATGGATGCCTTGAGAAAAGGTGACGAGTTTGACACCAAGATGGACATGAAGCAGAAGTTTCTAGATCTTTATGCAGACAGAAATGAGCTGGCTAAAGATAAAGCTGAAGTGGCAGCTGCTAAGGGACCTAAGCTTCCAGAGGGTGCTTACACTGCAGCTGGATTTTCAAAGAGACTCATGCAGACAGAAGAAGTGTTTAATGACTTACTCAGCCAAGGATATCAAGGCCCTGGTTATGCAGAGAAGTTTGGCGATGTAGTGCTACCCAACCAAATGATGGGTGAAAACTATCAAAAGTATGATCAAGCTGTCAGAAACTTTGTGAATGCAACACTCAGAAGAGAGTCTGGTGCCAGCATTTCTGATCAAGAATTTGCTAACGCTAGAAAGCAGTACATTCCACAGCCTGGTGACAAGCCAGAAGTTCTGGCACAGAAAGCTGCCAACAGAAGGCAAGTTTTTGAGAACTTTAAAGCTGAAGGCCAAGGTGCTTTTGATAAGATTCAATATGTATCACCCAAGAAAGCCACCAAAGCAGGGCTCGGGGTTATTGATTCACCAACTGTTAGAGTTAGAAAAGGCAATGAAATCTTGGAAATCTCAAGAGAAGATTTACCTTCAGCTGCTAAAGATGGCTACACAGAGGTTAAGTAATGTCTGATTGGAAAAAGAGAGCAAAGCCAGTTGAAGATTGGAAACTAAGAGCTACCCCTGTAGAAGAAGCAGATATTCCAATTGTCGATGAGAGAACCCCCTATGTATCTGCTGAAGATAGGGCTATTGCTAAAAACTTTGCTCAGTCCACTCAGAAGCAAGCTGAGTTTCTTAAACAGAAATATCCAGGCCTGGAAGTTAAGGTCATGGGTGATTCGGTGGCTGTCAGAAAACCTGAAGATGCAGAGTTTAAAGTCTTAGACCCCAACAAGCTAGAGCTAGAGGATATCACTGATCTTGGCGACACAGTTGTTGGCGGTGTAGCTTCTACTCTTGGCGCTATTGGCGGTGGAACTGCTGGAGCTCTAGCTGGCCCTGCTGGAGCTGTAGGTGGTGGGATGGCTGGAAGTGCTGCAGCTGGCGCTGGCTTCGAAGCTTTGAGACAGAAGCTTGGCGCTGCTTTAGGTATTCCACAAGAAGTAGACACTGGTGATGTAGCCACTGCTGGAGCTATCAATGCTTTGGGAGTTGGACTATTAGGCCAACCAGCAACAAAGGCTGGAAGTGCTCTTGTCTCCAATGCTAAAGGTATTTCGAAGGAAGCTGCTGAGCAGTTGGTTAACAACCAAGGCTTAGTAAGAACAGCTTGGAATAAAGGAATGCCTGCTTTCACCAACATGTGGTTTGGAACAACAGATGATGTTCTGAACGCTTATGTTAACCCAGCGACCAGAGAAGGTGTTGATCAACTTGCTGAAGGTTCAAAGACAGAGTTTACAGATTCATTAGTCAGTAGAATCAGGGGAGCTTTGAGCGGTGAGAAGAGAAAAGTTGGTGAAGCTTTAGCAAGTTCAATTGATGGAGCTGGAAGCCCTGTCAATTTATCTGAAGCCAAGCAAGCTTTTGAAGCTCAAATCCAGCAGCTTGATGAAGTATTCAAACAAGTTCCAACTCCAGAGAACAAAGCTGCGCTTGATTCAGCAAAACAAGCCTATGGCTCACTGTTTTCCAAAGTTGGAACTGAGACACCAGAAGTCATTGATGATGCTATCAAGCCAAGTTTAGCTTGGAGACTGCAACAACAGCTCAAAGACTATGGTGATTTAAAGAAGATTGGCTCTGGAATCAACCCTAGATATGCCTCTAACGCTACTGCTGATGAGAAGGCTTTATCTGATGCTGCTCTTACTTCATACAGAGCTATTGGCAAAGAGTTGGATAGAGTAACTGATGGAGCTTCCCCTGCTTTGAAAAAGCAATATGGCGAGCTCATGGACATCCAAGACAATATCTCACCATACCTTAAAACAGATCAGTCAGCTTACACCACCTTCAAGAACTCTGATTCATCAGCTAAGACTGCTTTCCGCGAAGCTTTAGAAAGACTCGAGCAAAAGACTGGTGAGAAGTTCAAAGATGATATCATTAAGCTTCAATCAGCTGAATATTTTGGTTCAAACTCATTAGTGCCAAAGTCAATTGGTGGAACAACTTCTACTTCCAGATCTTTGCCAGCGACTTTTGTAGGTGGCTTGGTAGGTGGAAGCATTGGAGCTAAAACGCTTGGACCAATGGGTGCTGCAATGGGTGGTGCTATTGGTATGGCTGGTGGAAATGCTTTAGCAAGTCCTGTTCTACTTAGAAATGTGATCAGAAGCACAGACCCACTCCGAAGTGGTGCTAATGCTATTAGCCCCTATTTGGTTCCATTGACTCCAGCTACCAGAGAATCTGTAAATTCTATTTGGCGAGACGTTGAATAGTTTTCATAGTTTTTAAAGCTGTTGCCAAGTGAAGGGTTCTGCATTATTTCGCTGGCCCTATGGAACAGCCTTATGTAGTTAACTTAAGAGAAGCGATAATGAACAGCCCCCAGGGGCTCAGCTATGATGATATGTTGGTGGAGTTTAAAGCTAGCCAAGTAAAGTTCATAGTGGATGATAGAATACCTAAGCTCATTCAAGATGGTAATGACTTTGAAGTGTGGACACATGATGTTCAGTTTGTATTTGCTTCAAAGACCTTCATGAATAAAACGAGCTATCCAAAAAAAGATCTATTTCAGCGCCACTGGAGTGAGCTTTTCAATAGAGATGAGTTCTGTGCTGCAAAGATCTTTAAAGCCATAGAAGAAGTCTACAAAACGCAGAAGCCTCAGTTTAACGTGACACCAAAGCACCTTGTTCAAGAGATAGCCTCTGTTGAAAAAGTAGCTCTATCTGTGGAAGTTCTGGCTATAGCACCTTATTGGCTCACTGAAGAGTCACCAAAGATTGATGGATTTATTGCTGTCACAAAGCTCAGAGATATAGAGCACTAGAGGAAGATATGGTTGAACAAAGACTAGCCGACCTTAGAACAGTTGTTTCCACGGTAAAAGAGTTTAGTGAATTTTTTAAACTTAGTGAAGCATTACGCTCAAGGGGTTTTGAATTTATCTTTGATGAAAGCATTCTTAGTTTGGAAAAACAGGGCTATGGCTTTGAGATGTATTCAGCTAACCTTGATTTCATTTCTGCAAGCACTCATTTCTTTGCGATTACCAGCTACTCTTTAAATGACCTTTACACCACTCATTGGGCTGAGCTTTTCTCAAGACAAGAGTTCTATTCAGCTATGGTTTTGCGAGCTATTGAAAAGGTTTACCAAACTCAGAGACCTGTCTATCAGGTGACTCCAGGGCATCTAGTGACAGAGACATTTAGTACACTGAAGCGACAAGTGGTGGTAGAGATTGCAGCTGTTGCCCCCTTTTGGTTATCAAAAGAGAGCAACAAAATTGATGGTTTTATCGCAGTGACTAAGCTGCTTGAGACCGATGATCAGAAGCCAACTGAGCAATAGCTTGTTGGTAAAGCTCCGAACACTGATCTAAGCCCTTTTGGAAGCCTTGCCTTTGCTCTGGAGTGAGAGTTTCTAGATACTTCTCAGCTTCCTTGATATGTTCGATATCATCAGCTCCATGCACCTTTAAAAAGCTATAGCCACCACCAAACTTCATCTTCACTTCTTCGCAGAGCTTGATACCTTCTTCAATAGCTAGACGCTCAAGCATGTAAATGTAGCCTAAGAAGTAGTAAGGTGAGCCCTTCTCGATCTCGTAGTAACATTTGGCAATGATAGATTCTACAGCTGTGCTAGCTGGCCCATAGGACTCTTTCATGTACTTCAGATCATTGAGAAGAAGTCTATCGTGATGAAGCTCTCCACCAATGAGGCTTGTCATGTAGTCGCTGAGGGGTTTGCTTGTAAAGTAGCTATGAGAGGCACATGTGTGGAGTAGGTTTATTGAGTGCTTAACCAAGTGATACTGTTCAGAAAGCCACCTAGAGTAATTGCTTCGATCACTGAGGCCTGCAGAGGCAAAAGTCTGTTGCATCAGTTTATACTTATTTAAATCCATTATGCTGCTCCTTGCTTAGGGTATTTAATAAAGTTTTTGTTCATCAAATCTTGAATATGCTGAGCCATTTCAGTTTCCGGATGCATGATAAGGCTATCTCGATGAGCAAGAATCACTTTGCACTCGATACCATGTCTCATCACAGACTCAGTGACTTTTGCTCCCATCATGGTAGCCACTTGATCACTTTTGAAGTCACATCTAGGGTAGCCAATTGCAGCATCAAACCCCATATGCTTCATCCATTGGAAACACAGAGACACCAGCACTTCATTTGCTGGATAGCCTGTTACCTTCCTTCTGTACTTAGGATTAGCTGTTAGCCACTCAACTGTGAGCAGTGACAGGCCCTGCGACTTTACCAAGTGCCTTGTGATATCTGAGCAGTAAGAGAAATAACTAGCCTCAACTGATGGCTTCCAAAGGGTAAAGTGAGTGTTCATTAAACTAAAACAGCAGACTTCAGCATCCTTCTCAAGAACAGCAAGAAACCTAGCCCTTAAAAAGCTATCTTTGTTTAGGCTCTGTTGTGCATCAGCAAGAATTGGGGTGTAGACTTCATGCCAGAGTTTATAGCAAGAATCCAAAGTTTCTAAGTCCTTGGAAGAAATAGAATTTAAGTCGATTACTTTAAACTGCATGGGGAAATGGTAGGTTAAGTTCTTTCCTTAAGACAAGCAGTAAGCATCACTTCTGGTCATCTGTCTTAGGACCTAACGCAGAGTTAAGTAAATAACTTTATGTTGACTGTGCTTTTGCAGTTTTGTACTCCAGCCCCTCTAGGGGGGAAATCCATGTCAGTTGTGAGGTTTCGTGATATCGAAAAGGCTATCAATATTTTGCTTCAAGCTCATCCAGAAGAAATCATGGATGCAGGCAAAGAAAAGCAACTAGAAATACTTGCTGGCAAGCTTGCTGGAATCAACTTGATGATGACTTTGGAATCTATTCCTTCTTGCGAGCTATCTTCTTTGATTGGCGATGATGAGATAACTGAACAAGTTCACCAGAAGATGGCCGAACACTCTTTGGTAAAAGCTGGCTTACTAATGCGTCGAGGTAATCAGGCTTTAACTCCAGAAGAAGCTTAAGAACCTGATAAAGCCCTTTCCTAGCAAGCACCATCTGCAGAAACTCTTGATGCTCTTGGCTGATCTTCAGATCAATTTTAGCTACAAAAGACTCCGAACCCATCAATACAGACACATCAACGCCGAGACCACTAGCGATCTTTGCTAGAGTTTCATCTTTAGGAACTAGGTTTCCAGCTTCAATTTGCCAAATAGTGGTTCTATCAATGCCACACTTCTGAGCTAGTTCAGTCTTGGCCATGCCTTTAGCCACCCTTAAACGTCTTAAACGCTCGCCTAGCGCTACTTGAGAGATATCCCTAACTGGGTCAAGCCTTGTTGATTTCAACTGAACTGGGGCCACTTTAAACACTTTGGAAAGCTTGCCGAGTGAATCATCTTCGGGCACTGCCAAGTCAGATAGATACCTATTGATGATAGCCCTGCTTAAGCCAGAGGCTTTGGCAAGATGAACCACAGTCATTTTATCACGCTTCAATAGATATTTTAAATTCTCACTCAATAAGCTCATAGCGACACTTAAACTCTAAAAAGTTAGTAACGCAAGCAGTTGATGAAGTCGGAAGTATTACCGACACAAGCGCGTCAAGAAACGCCTATGAGATACTCTACCAGTCTGGATTAGACAAGATTAATTTATTTGCTTAATTATTTCCTGACCAGACTTCCCAGTGAAGTAGCCATCTGTATCTAGAACACAGTGTACATTTGATGCAGTCAGTAAACCTTCAGGTGAAATATAAGGCCTTCCAAGCCCTGCTAGATCAGATAAGTCAGCGCCAATTCTGCGCTCATAATCACTTTCATAAACTAACTCTGAGCAGTATAAAGCTTTCACTCCAAGCTTAAACTCAGCATCATAAACTGCTCCCCTGAACGATAGACATTTGTCGATCATTGCTTCTGCATAGTCATGATCAATTCGAGCAAGCCTCATCAGCAGCGCTCTGTCTGCTTCGAATAGAACATTTAACAAGTGGTTTACTTTGAAGTCTTCATGAGTCATTTCATAAGCATGATCAGAGAACCCCACTAGCGCAGCATGGTCCACCACTCCAGGTATGAGCATACCAGTGAGCTTCTTCTTATCCACAGTCAGAACAAAGTCTCCAGGCCTAGCAAGCTCTAGCATCGCCATCGCTTTATCACCCTTCATCTTGGTGTAATAGGTGGTGAATCTCACAAATGGAATAATGTGCTTTAACACCCAGGCAAATAATCTTGTCTGCATAAACCATAACACTAGCTTTTTCATCTTACCCCCATAGGCAAAGTTGGAGCTTCAGCCCTTGGCTTAACTTTCAGTGGCTTGTTGGCTAGCTCTAGAAGCATGATTTGAAGTTTCATTTTGTGGATGAAGAGAATCACATCTTTGGCTAGGTACATTCTCATCTGCTTTTTTTGACCATTGTCTCTGTAGCTCAGAACTTTTTCTTTCAGATTCAATTTCATGATATCTCTTTAGCGCTTGCCTAGCTTTGAAAACAAATACTGCACACCAGAATCTGCTCTCAGTGGGCGTTTTAGTCTCCCAAAAGCTTATCATATCTGCACTTTTTTTTCAAAAAAAGATATCCAATCGAGAGCTTCCAATAGAACTTGATTGCTTCTATCACTCACTTCTTCCCCTCAATTTCTTTTAGCGCGGCTCTAACTTTCCTTAGAATCATGCCAACCTGTCCAGAATTATTTCTAACACACCTACAGCCCCCATTGGTTCCCATTCCACCTTTTCTTTCTTGAAAAAAACAACTGTTGTCGCCACATCCAAGATCAAATGTCATTGCCTCTTTCGCCACACTCAGCTTTCGTTCGGGGTCTGCGACTTTTCTTGCGTTGTGATAGTTGTCGCATCTTGGGCACTCTCCAGGCTCTTTAATGTCTCTTGTTACATGATTATGCCCTAAGCCTTTGAGCCTTTTGCTCAACCGCTCAATCTCAGGCCAAAAAGTAAATGCGCAATCCTTCCAGCCTTTTTCGTAATCTATTGCTGCCCATCTTGTTCTAGCGTTTTCAATAACAGGTGAAGTGATACAACCCTCGTTTTGATGGTGAATAGCTTTTTGTGCACCTAAATCTAATAGCTCCTCTTTAC
>JBKCXY010000161.1:0-9228 GCA_046315835.1 Pseudobdellovibrionaceae bacterium
CCCACTTCTCTCTTCGAAATTGCGTCTCGCTCTCTGAAAGAAAACATTATTGAAACCAAGAGTGGCCCCTACTTGCGAGCGGGGGCCCATCAGTTTGGTTCTCTATGGACACGGGACTTCTGCTGGGCAAGCCGGGGACTTGAGCTGTGCGGTTACGACCGCGTCGTCGACAATCATGTGGAAACTCTCCTGTGCTCGGCCCATCCTGAAACTGGTCTCATTCCGCGAATTCTTGAAAGTGGTTCCTCAGCACAACGAGTGGTGCTTCACACGGCGCTGAGAGCTCTCCCACTCAAGTGGCTGAATCCCCGCATTGAAGCTCCGCTGAAGCCAGAGTACTTTGGAGAACATAAAACGCCGAGTTATGATTCGAACTCATTGGTGTTGATCGCTGCCGCCAGAACCTATGACCGAGCGACTCAAGAAAAAAAGCAACAACTTCAATTACCCATTCAAAAAACTCTGCAGTTCTTGCTCGACCAAACAGATCATGGACAAAAGTGGTTTGAGCAACCCGCTTTCTCCGACTGGCAAGACAGTGCCACGCGCTTGGGAGTTTCTTTTTACAGCCAAGTGCTGGCCGTGCAAGCGCTGCGCCTGTGGGCCGAGCGCGGATTTGTCGCAGAAAATATCTGGAAAAATTTGTGGGAACTTCTCAAAAAAAGCTTCTCCCATCCACAGAAGGGACTTTTTCTTTCAGGCTCGTTTTCGCTGGAGCAAGTGAGCCTTGAATCTAATCTGCTCGTGCTTGAGTGGAATTTACTTTCTGAGGCTGAGACCAAAGAGCTCTGGAAAAACCTTCGAGGATCACGAGTCTGGATTCAGGAAGAGATTCCAGGAATTCCCGTAGAGCCTCCTTACAAAGAGTGGCAAGTCAGCTGGACCACAAAGAGCGTTGGTCTTCGGGGATATCATGATGCTCTGGTTTGGACTTGGCTTGCGGCTTTAGCGGCTCGAGTGGCTTATCGCTGTGGCGACGAAAAAGAAGCACGTAGAATTTATGGCCGACTCAAGGTGATTTGTCTGAGTTTGAATACAGTGCCTGAGATCCTCGATCCCAACACCCGATTTTTGCCTTTTGAAAATTGGCTCTATAAATCAGAATCGCCTTTTAGTTGGGCGGCAGGGCAAATCATTGAAATGATGAAAGAGCTCGGGCTTCAAGAAACCGATTAGTGAGCAATGGAAGTTTCCGCGGGATTGCGCGGGCCGTGGTCAAGTCCCACAAGGACCCCGATAATGTCTTGGAGCTCTTCAAATGGTTTCAAAGTTTTGGGTAAATCCTCTTTAAGTTCCATGGTCAGCACAGGGATCTTTCTTTCAAACCACATGTAGCGTCCTAAAGAACCTGGGTAGTGCCCCAGCGAAGTCCAAGGCAAATAAGAGAAATTCGGTTTTTTCAGTCGAGGACCATCAAAATCGAGAACCTTCAATGGTGTGTGGATCGAAACGATAAAGTCTGATTTAAAATCTTCAATGTGCTTGAGTGCGCATTTGGTTTCTGGCTCACTGGCCGCGGTGTCACCAGGAAATCTTCTGGGATTCGAGTTCGAAAGTCTCTTCCAATAATCTTGTGCCTTGTCAGTCCAATCTTTGGTGGGAAAATTACGATTGAGATCTACGAGATTTGCATTGGTTCTGGTTTTTGTAGCAACGCCATCTGGATTCAAGATAGGAATCACTCGCCAGGTGTTGCGGGGATCAATGCTTTCTAAACGCTCCATCCAGAAACGACCGATGCTGCCCGCATGGGTTTCATCTCCGTGAATTAATGAAAAAACCAAGACCCGATGAGGATTCTTTGATTTGCCTTCACGTTCATAGTGAAAGATTGGCTGACCTTTGACGCTTTGACAGCCCTCCGCCACCTGAACTTTATCACATGCTTGCGCGAGAAGTTTAGAGTCTGAAGGACCGGGAAACTGAGCTAACTGTTCTTTGCAAAGGTCACTGATTGTTTTCACGGGTTTTTCATCAGCCGTGGCCAGGGCTGGAAATTGGAGTGCTGCTAGGAAAAATAAGAATTCAATCATGAATCCTTATTTTTTCCTGACTTTGCTTGGCTGTCCAATTTTTCTTGGTCCTGTGACGTTATTTCGATCTCATTCTTAGCTTCTTTAAACTTGCGAATCCCCTGACCAATGGATTTGGTCACATCATTGATCTTGTAGGGACCAAAGAAGAGCAATAAAACGACAGCTAGAATCAAGAGTTCTGTTAAACCTAATCCAAACATGGCGCCACCTTAGCTTGGCTCAGCGATCTCAGCAACCAAACAACGCATTGCGTTTGAGGAGATATTGTCCCGCAAGTCACCACAGCTTTGGGTCAGAATTTCTCAGACCTTCATCCAGCTCAAATTTACGAGTGTCTCAAATTGGTACAACTGATGCTCTTACTCTGGGCAAACACCATGTCGCGGGATGCGACAGAAGAGAGGAAAAAAATGAAATCAGTATTAATGACAGCCTTGGTAGTAATGAGCATGGGTTTCTCCGCACACGCAGAGGATGAAGGTCTTCCACCTTCAAGAGATGTAGAAATCATGATTAGCGATGCTTTTGTGCCTGGTGGTTTCGACTCTGACAGCGATGCTTATGTTGTTGCCAGCGGAGTATTTCCAAATGGTTGCTACACTTGGAAACAAGCTGTGGTCACAAACAGAGACTCTTTTAATCATGATATCAAATCCGTTGCTTCTGTCTCTCAGGGGATGTGCTTGATGGTGTTAGTGCCATTCACTAAAGAGATTAAGCTCGGTAAACTTGATACTGGTAAGCACACTCTCCGTTTCTTGAACGGCGATGGAACTTACCTCGAAAAATCAATGACTGTTGAATAATATCAGTCTCAGCAAGGCCAAGGATCGCCCACTCGATCCTTGGCCTTTTCCATTATGGGGTGTGGTATGAAATACGTTCTTTCTTTAGCTTCATTGCTCAGTCTCCTCGTGATCGGCTCTTGTTCACCTCCGACCAGATACCAAAAAGTTCACTGGACTGAAGAGATGAGCTCTCAGCCCCCAGCCCTTCCCAATCAAGGAATCGCCTCTCTGACCCAAGTCGCCGCCGGTGAAGAGAAAATTCAAATTTCAGAGCAGCAAATTCTTGGCGCCACCGTCGAAAATTCTTATGTGAAAACAATTCAAGTCGCTGGCAAGAAAACTTATATTTCTGCAGCTTTTGTTGAGAAAGTGGATTCTGAACTTAAGTCAGATATCAAATCCATGAAGCAACATCTTAATGATGTCATCATTGAATTAAAAAAGAAGGATCCACAGTTTCTGTCGATGAAATTTGACGAGCCAGTTAAAGTCATTGTGACAGCAGAGCCTTGGGGTAGCCAAGCTCTCTACAAAGTGAGCTATTTGAACTCTCAAGGTTTGAGATTCTCGACGTATCTGAATAAAAATTTTAAAATCATTCAGCAAAATACGGAGGGCTCTTCATTTCAAGAAGCCATGGCCTTAGTTTATCCTGAGAGCCCCAAGAAAACAGATCTCAGAAATGTGCTTCTCCGCGGACTTTCAGGGGAAGGTTCATTAGTCACTCAAAATCTGACTGTTGTCACAGAGTCAAAGCTCAGAGCCACTTCAGAGAACGGCCTTTTTAACTTTGCTCCTCCCGGTGAAAAATTTGATCAAGTCCAAGTTTTTTACTATATCAATCGTGCTCTCTCCTTTTTCCAAGAAAAACTGGGAATTCGTATTCCTTTTCAGATTCGTGCCACTGTTCATGTTGGTTATCCTGAGAAGACAAATACGGCTTATTATTACAATGGCCAAATTCGGCTAGGCTCTGGAGATGATGTGATCTTTGGAAAGATCCCCCTCGATCCGACGATTGTTATGCATGAGACTGGCCATGCGCTGGTCGAAGCCGTCGCTCGTCTTCCTTACCAAGGCGAAGGTGGATCCATCAATGAAGCTTACGCTGACTTCTTTACAGCCGTGCAATTGAATTCACCCTTAATGGGGGATACTGCTTACAAAAAAGGTCCTTTCAAACGAACATTGCTCAATTCCAAAAAACTTTCAGAAAGGACTGGCGGCCTCTATGGGGATTCAGCCATTGTTTCTGGGACTCTTTGGGCCATTAAAGAGAAGCTGGGTGATGAGAAGGCCATTGGATTCGCAATAGAGGTTCTTAAATCCCTGCATCCTCAATCCGACTTTGAATTTCTGAAGAAAACTTTCAGAGATGAAGCAGAAAAGTCTTTCAAAGATAAAGATCTCCTTGATGTTCAAGCAATTCTCGAAGAAAGAGGTTGGTCATGAAGTCTCTTTTTAGTTTCATTTTTATTTTGTTGCTTCAAAGTGTTGTCGGGGCACAGGCGACCAATCCTCTTGATGAAGAGCGAATTATTGGAAGCTGGAAATACATCGGCTTCATTTATGAAGGTCATCGCTACAACCCACCCAACCCTCAACTGCTGGTGCTCTTTACTTTCACAAACAACCATAATTTAAGACTGTATTGGGAATACCAGGGTGAACCTGGAAACTTTTGTGAGAGTCGGTCACACTATCTCGTGAAAGATTCTTTCTTGCGCAAGGAAACTTATTGGCTGAATCCTGATAACCATTTTTCCTGTGCTCAAGATCCAGATATGCAACTGGGGAAGCTGACGACGAATAGGATCTTCTTTCAGCCAGACGATGAGCTTCATTTGTTGATGCCATTGAGTGGAAAAGACTTCTTTTACGTCTTAAAACGCCAATAAAGCTCTGCCTAGGGCTTTGACAGATAAAGATTTCTGAAGCCCTAAGTTCTTGATATTTCCAATAAATTCCTTAACTTTCGGGCCTTTTGTTGAGCCCCCCTGTGAGGCGCAGTCGCCTTCAGGTAAAACAACCTCATGAAAACACTGAAAAATCTCTCTCGATGGAGCTTAGCCCTCTGTTTGGCTTTTCCCTTCAACCCAAGCTCCGCTTTTGGTCAATCACTGCCACAGCGCCCTCCTCAGTACATTCTGATCAGTTTTGATGGAAGCTACACATCTGAAATGTGGAAAGCAACACGTGAGCATGCTATAAAATCTGGGGCTCAAGTCACTCACTTCATCTCTGGTGTTGATTTCTTGATGGGCTCAAGCTCGAGAAAAATCGAAGGCGCTATTGATCACATCTACACTCCACCCCGCTACAAAGGTGGTCGACGCTCTGACATTGGATTCGGTGGCGATCGCTCTGAGATGAATCGACGAATTTTTGAAATGAACGAGAATATGAAAGCCGGCATGGAAATCGGGGGACATGGGAATTCTCATTTCAATGGAAGTTCTTGGAGTTTGGAAGACTGGACTTTCGAATTTAATCAGTTTCACAAGTTTCTCTTTGAAGCTTTTAGCTTGAATAAGCTTCAAGAATCCCAGACTCGAGTTCAAGAATCTGAATGGAGAAAAAATCTTCTCCCCCACTTGAGAAGCTTTCGTGCTCCTTATCTAGGACGAGGTGAGGGCCTTTGGAAAACGTTGGGACAATCAAAATGGGAAATCGATGGACAAGTCAGAGATCACCAATTTGTCTATGATGCGAGCGCCGTTGCAGAGTCTCCCACGTCATGGCCTACAAAATCTGAGCGAGGGTTCTGGTATTTTCGATTGGCAGTAATTCCAGTGCCAGGCCTGAATCACGGTGTTCTGTCCATGGATTATAACTTCTATGTGGCTCATTCAGATAATCCCAATTCACCAAAAGATAAACCCGACAAAACGCAAGAGTTCGAAGAGCAAATGTATCAAGCGTATGTGAGCTGGTTTCAGCGCAATTATCACGGCAATCGCGCACCGATGAATATTGGCCATCACTTTTCAACTTGGAATAAAGGGGCCTATTGGAAAGCTCTCAAAAGATTTATGACAGATGTCTGCCAACAACCAGAAGTCAAATGCACGACAGGCCTTGAGCTCGCAGAATATCTCGAAAGCCTGCCCGCATCGACATTGGCATCTTTGAAGCAGGGCCAATTTGATCGCAAGAATCTGCCTCGGCTGGCGAGCTTAGATCAGTCGCGAGTGTCTTCTGCAGTTCTATCACAGAATAGATTCTATCGCTGGTCACAGGAAGGCTTTGCTGATTTGCCAAGAAAAGAGAATGTCGAATACAGTTGGCGTGCCCGCACAGGGGAAACTTCGCAAACACGTCTCAACCTCGAGCGCTTGGCTGCCCGTGGTATTCATGATTTGGAGCTTGTCGCAAAAGATCATGAGGACCGCGAAGAAGTGAAGAGAATGGTCATTGATTGGGACGCCCGCGAAAGCCGCTATCGCTTAGCTCCTCAAAAAGAGCCCCTTGTGATGGGCTGTACTTCCGAATCCCACCGCGAACAAGTGGATCTGTCAGTTTTGGAAGATTAAAATCATCCGGATTTCAAATCTGCAATCCCTTATCTCATTCCTAGAGACATCTGAAATCGTGCTTTTAATTTTGCAGAAATAAAAAAGGCTCCCTTCCACAAAGAAAGGAGCCCAAAAATATGAAATACACTAACCAGTATATCACTGTTCGGAAATTCATGAAAATTCTTGAGACTTGTTTTAAACTGCTTTTGCTTTTTCTAAAAGTTCTTGAAATCTTGAAACGAATGAGAGCTTAGGCTTGAAGAGGGCTTCTTGGTGTTCAACGTGTTCATTTGAACCCTTGTGGAAGGGGGCTCTTGCCTCCTGCAAAATGATCTATCTGTATGTAATCTTTATATTTTTTGGCGACGTCTAGATTTTAAAGGCCATCTTGACTTACATATAATTTACACTGTAATTTATGTGTATAAACCAAGAGGTTACTATGACCACACAACAGCCCCTCCCCCTGACCGAAAAAGAAAAGTTGGTGCTCGAATTTATCGAATCTCGCTTGGCCGAAGTCGGTGTTTCACCGTCGTACCAAGAGATTCGAAATCATTTTGGTTTTGCGTCTTTTAATTCTGTTCAGAACTATCTGAAGCAGCTTTCGAACAAAGGCTACATTCAGATTTCTGAAAATCAAAAGCGCAGTATTCAAATTCTGCACTCGGCTCATACGGTGCAGACTCAAGTTAAGGAAAAGAAACGCAACGAATCTCTTCGCGAGTCATCGCTCCTCCAAAAAGAGGCTCGCGAAGAGGTTCTCCAAATTCCCCTTCTGGGTAAAGTAGCGGCAGGAGCTCCCATTGAAGCTTTTGAACATAACGAATATGTGGATGTTCCGCCCTCTCTCGTCAGGAATCCCAATAAATCTTTCGCTTTGAAGGTGAAAGGTCAATCCATGATCGATGATGGGATTTTCGATGGTGATCTTATTCTCGTTCAAAAACAATCCACAGCCACCAATGGGGAAATCATTGTGGCCAGCGTGGAAAACGAATCGACCGTGAAGCGCTTTTATCTAAAGCCTCACCCGGATGGCTCAGCTCGAGGCGAAAAGATGGTTGAGCTGCGGCCCGCGAACCCAACAATGTCTTCGATGTGGTATCACCCACAGCAAGTCGAGATTCAAGGTGTCGTGGTGGGCTTGATCCGCAAGTTCTAAGTTAGTTTCCAAAATTTTTTCGAAGCTCAATTTTGTGAATCACTCACAAGATCGGGCTTTGTATTACCAACAGAGGGGGTGCCTATGTCTTTAGAAGCCGTGAAAGAACAATTGCAGCAGAAGTTTCACTCAGCTGTAGTGTCTGTGGATCAACTCAGACCACCGGAGGGACTTCGGACAGGCTTTGATGTCATCGATGATTTCTTATTGTGGAAGGGCTTTCCAAAAGGAGATCTTAGTTTACTTCATGGTCAACCAGGGACGGGCGCCACCAGTTTATTTATTTCCACAATGAAAGAGGTTCACAGGCAGTCCAAGTGGGCTGCTTGGATTAACTCGGACTGGGAATTACTTCCCAGTCACCTCACAAAACGAGGAATCGATCTGAAAAAACTTCTCGTGGTGAAAAAGCCCCAAGAAGAATCCCAGTTATTTTGGATTCTTCAAGAGCTGATTAGCTCTTCTCTGTTTGAAATTGTGGGTTGTCATTTGCGAGAAGGATTATTGAAAGTTCACCAACTGCAGAAGCTGAAGAAACTTGCTCGAACTCATAAAGTCTCACTGGTTCTGATGAGTTCGGCGAAGCAGTGGATAAATAATCCCCTTTTCAGCTTGATTATTGAATGCGGCAGAGACTTTTTAACGATTCGAAGAGCTCTGCACCGACCAACACCTTTTAGTTTTTCCGGAGGAATGATCCATGCGGACTTTGTGTTTGAACTTACAAAAAGTACAAGAGCCCTCTTGCGCTGAAGTCTTCCTCAAGTTCAGCCCTCGAGTTCAATTTCGATATCCTCAATATGTTTTTTTAGATATCGAAAGCACAGCCTCTTTGTTTGGCGGCGAGTTTTCAGTCCTCAAACAGAGCATTGATTTGGCTCGACAGTTTTCAACTCAGGCCACGGGAGCCATTGCCGATCATCCTGCCGTCGCACAAATTCTGTCGAACTATCGGCCTTTTGAACTGACAAAACCAGGAGAAGACTTTCAAACATTGCGGCACTTATCGGTGGCGGTGCTTCCTGAGCTGGAAGGTCTTTATCCTTGGACAAAGCCCCGACAGATTGAACACATTGTTCAGTTTTTCCAGAGTTTAGGATTTCATACGATTGATGATATCCAGCACTTTCAGCTGACGTCCTTCCGAGAACGCTGGGGGGAAACAGGGATTGCCTTGTGGCGACGACTCCATGGCAAAGACACTCAGGTTATTTCGCCCCTCACCCCCCAAGATCCTTTTCAAGGTTATGGGTACTTTGATGATCCCGTTTATCATATTCCTGTCCTGATGCAGAAAATAGATCCCCAAATGACTTATTTGTTTTTACGTCTTGAAGGATTGAACCGATTTGCACAAAAGATGGAGATCATTCTTCATTGTGAATACTCTCAGCAGAAACATAGTCTTTTTGTTGAGCCCGTCTCACCCAGTCGAGACGTTAAATTGTACAGAGATCTTTTGTTGAAAAAATTAGACCATCTAGGCCTTGAAAATCCTATTCGAGAATTTGAAGTTTCTATTTTTGATGTACCTGAGAAAATCGAGCAGCTTGATTTTTTTGAACCTCGTGACCTGACCGAAGATCGCTGGCGCCGACTCATTAGCTTTGCAAAGCAATCTGGTTGTGAAATGGGTTTTCTTCAAATGAAGCCAGCTCACTTGCCTGAAGACAGTTTTAAAATTCAAACCGATTGGCCGAAAGAATTTAATTCTAAAGATC
>JBKCXY010000162.1:0-3549 GCA_046315835.1 Pseudobdellovibrionaceae bacterium
ATTTGAAGATGATTCGCAAAGTTTTGCGGATGAAATCCGTGGGATGGGTGAGTCAGCAGGAATGGGAGAAGAGGAAGAGTACTAAAACTCTTCCTAGTGCATATCTTCTTTCTTTTTCTTTTTCGTCTTTCCTGAAAACATTGAGGGCTCCTTGAGTTCATCGGGCTCCTGCTCGTACAAGTCTTCAGATTCATCTTCTTCCTTCACGAGACTTGTTTCATCAACACCCAAGAGGCGATCAGCTTCTTTCTCGAGGTCAGAATTCTCAGTGGAAAATTGAAGCCAAATTTTTCGACCTTCAAACTCATACTCTTGCCAACTCAAAGGGAATTCAATGCCCTCTTCGCCAGCTTGGAAGAAGTCACTCATCATGCTTGCGACCGCATCGATACAGTTGGCCATGTTGTCCATGGCATCGTTCCCTTCGGCTTTATAGGAGGCAGAGGCCTCGAAGTTGTTTTGGGCAATGCGGCCTTTTTCAAGAAAGCCAACGCGTAGCACAATCTCCTCGGGGTAGATTCGGCCATCCACAATGAGCTTCGAATCCCCCAACATTTGTGAAAATTCTTGTCGGAAAACATCTTCAATTTGAGTTCGATACTCTTCAGGAAAGGCGGTCCATTTTCGAGAGGTTTTCAAGCGGGGTTTCATAGCGGATCCTTTGGCTTTGAATTGACACTTTTTCAGCCCTTCTCTATAACCCAGCTAGCTTTTTGACACAATAAGGAAAATCCGGTGCAAACATCTGAAAAGAATGGCGTTTATATCTCAACTTACGGTTGCCAGATGAATGAGAACGACAGTGAGCGCATGTATAGCTTGCTGGAGATGGCCAACTTCACTCCGGTTACCTCGGCTGATCAAGCGGACCTTATCATCATCAACTCCTGTTCCATCCGCGAAAAGCCAGTTCACAAAGTTTACTCGGAAGTGGGCACTTACAGAAAACTGAAGGAAGCAAAACCTCATTTGAAAATTGGAGTTGGGGGCTGCGTTGGG
Source organism: Pseudobdellovibrionaceae bacterium (assembly GCA_046315835.1). Taxonomy (GTDB): domain Bacteria; phylum Bdellovibrionota; class Bdellovibrionia; order Bdellovibrionales; family Bdellovibrionaceae; genus JAJTIC01. The sequence continues at coordinate 1,000 of JBKCXY010000162.1, forward strand.
CAGCAGGAAAAAGACACTCTGATGAAGAATGCCCCCATGATTGATTTTGTGTTTGGGACCGACACCATCGATCAATTGCCTGAACTTGTCTTCCGAGCCATCGAAAGCAAAGAGCGGCAAGTGAATGCCAAGTTTGAGCATCGGGCTCCCTACCACGTGGAGACGCTGGTGAGAAACCCTGGCGTTTCAACTTTTGTGAATATCACAAAAGGCTGCGATAATTTTTGTACTTTCTGTGTGGTTCCCTACACAAGAGGCCGTGAAAAATCACGCCCCATGAATCATGTCTTGGAAGACGCTCAAAAATTGGTTCGCCGAGGAGTTAAAGAGATTACCCTGCTGGGCCAGAACGTAAACTCTTATCAGTCCGAGTGCGGAGCTGATTTTGCTGACCTGATCGAACGAGTCGCTCAAGATTCAGGAGTGCAAAGACTTCGTTACACCACTTCACACCCCAAGGATTTTAATCAAAAATTGGTGGATGTGATGTACCGCAATCAACCTGTGGTTTGTGAATACATTCACTTACCATTTCAGGCGGGAAATTCTCGAATTCTCGAAAGAATGAACCGAGGCTACACGCGCGAGCAGTATCTCGAAAAGATTGCCATGATCAAAAAATCAATTCCGAATGTGGTTCTTTCGACGGATATCATTGTGGGTTTCCCTGGTGAAACGGAAGCTGAATTTGAAGAGACCATTTCTCTGGTTCAAGAGGTCGGCTTTGAGACCATTTTTGCTTTCATGTACTCGCCACGCCCCTTCACCAAAGCAGCTAAATTTGAAGATCAGATTCCCGAAGCTGTGAAGTCTGAACGCCTGCAAAGGCTGTTTGCAGCCCATGATGAAATGGCCATGAGGCGGGTGAAACGATATGAAGGTCAGATTCTTGAGGTCCTTATCGAAAAGTACGATGACAAACGGAAAACTGTATCTGGTCGTTCGACACAGAATAAGCTTCTTCACTTGAGTGGGGATCCTTCGATGATTGGAAAGACTTTGCCGGTCAGAGTTCTGCAAGCATTTCCCAACACTCTTCGGGGCGAGATCCTTTCCACACAGGATTTGCACGCATGAGAACAGAATTCGAGACTGACTTTGCATTCAAGTTTTCTTCGGATCACTTTGAGGAAAATTCATTCCGTGATGAAGATTTGATTCAGCTGAAGCCTGTGGGAATCAGTGTGAATGCCGATGCACATCGACCTACCTTGCTACTTAAAAATGAAGAGAAGAATCTCACTTTGCCCGTGCCTTTAACGGCTCTCGAGGCGGGCGTCACTTTGACTCAGTCAAATCAAAGCATCGCTCCCACGAGTCCGCATAAATTCACACAATGGATTTTGGAAAGTTTGAACATTCAAGTGTCTCGATGTGTTTTTGTCGAGATCAAGGGCTCATTGCAATATGTGAGACTTTATTTCGAAGGTCACCCTCAGTACGGAAGTTACAAGTTAAGAGCCGACGAGGCGATGTCGGTGGTTTTGCATTTGGGTGTTCAGATCTACGCCACTCAGGAATTTATGCATAAATCAAAAGTTCTCCAAGCGAACCTAGAGACCTTGGCTCAAGGTCTTCAGTTAGCCCAGGTGCTGGATCAGAAGAACCGTGGGTATATCCAATGAGGTCCCAGCTCGTCTCAGTGAGAGGTTTCACTCCTCAGGTGCATTCTTCGGTGTTTGTCGCTGCCCAGTCGATCATTGTGGGTGATGTTCAAATTGCAGAAGGATCCTCTGTTTGGTTTAATGTGGTGATTCGGGGGGATGTGGCACCCATTCGCATCGGTCGTGAAGTGAATATTCAAGATGGCGCTGTGATCCATGGGACTTTTGAAACTCAAGCGGGGGTGACCCTCGAAGACCGGGTCACCATCGGTCACCAAGTCATGCTTCATGGCTGCCAAATTGGGCGCGGGAGTCTGATCGGTATGGGTTCCATCGTGATGGATCATTGTAAAATCGGAGAACATTGTTTGATTGGTGCTGGGAGTCTTTTGGTTGAGGGCACCGAGGTTCCATCCAGGTCCCTCGTGGTCGGCCGCCCTGCCAAAGTGAAGCGGAGCCTCACTGATGAAGAAGTGGCCCTTCTTGAGAAGTCGGCAGATAATTATTTGCTCTATTCTTCTTGGTATCAACCGCAGCCTTAAGGCGCGCGTCATGACACTTTCTTTCTGCTAAAGCAGTCCACTTTCAGAGGGTTTTTTTGCTATATTTAGGTCCTGAAAATGAGGGGGATCTGTGGCTAAGACCGAATCCAAATTCGAGCTCGCGTTAACCTTTGATGATGTGCTTTTGATTCCTCGGTTTTCTGAGGTGACTCCTTCGGATGTGTCCACAGCAACAGAGTTTGCTCGGGGTAAGCTGCTCCAGATTCCTATTGTTTCCAGCGCGATGGATACTGTGACTGAGCATAAAGTGGCTCAGAAAATGGCACAGCTAGGAGGCCTCGGGATTGTTCATAAAAATCTCAGTATCGAGAATCAAGCCTTCCAGGTCGAAAAAGTGAAGAAATATGAAAGCGGGATGATTCTCGATCCCATCACTTTGGGGC
>JBKCXY010000163.1:0-9541 GCA_046315835.1 Pseudobdellovibrionaceae bacterium
TCCAGATTCCTATTGTTTCCAGCGCGATGGATACAGTGACTGAGCATAAAGTGGCTCAGAAAATGGCTCAGCTGGGAGGTCTCGGGATTATTCATAAAAATCTCAGTGTCGAGAATCAAGCCTTCGAGGTCGAGAAAGTGAAGAAATATGAAAGCGGTATGATCTTGGATCCCATCACTTTGGGGCCTGATGCTTCTGTGCGAGAAGCTCTTGATCTGATGAAAAAATATTCGATCTCGGGCGTTCCTATCACCATCAAAGGAAAGCTTGTCGGGATCCTGACGAATCGGGATCTTCGTTTTGAGACCAAGTTTGATCAGCCAGTGAGGAATCTGATGACCGCAGAAGGGTTGATTACCGCGAAAGTGGGAACAACCTTAGGCCAAGCCAAACAGATTCTTCAAAAACATCGAATCGAAAAACTTCCGGTGGTTGATCAAAAAGGAATTCTCAAGGGACTCATCACCATCAAGGACATCGAAAAGTCAGAGAACTTTCCTCAAGCGACCAAAGATTCCTACGGGCGTCTCTTTGTCGGCGCTGCTGTGGGCGTGGGGAAAGAAGCACAAGAAAGAGCGGAAGCTTTAGCTGGGGCTGGCGTGGATGTGCTGGTGGTGGACACCGCTCATGGGCATTCAAAGAATGTTCTAGAGATGGTTCGTGCGAGTGCTAAAAAATTTAAAGATGTCATCATCGTTGCAGGCAATGTGGTTTCTGCCGAGGGGGCGACGGCCCTGTTCGATGCGGGAGCGGACGTGGTCAAAGTGGGCGTGGGGCCTGGAAGTATCTGCACCACACGTGTGGTGGCTGGTGTGGGTATGCCTCAGATCTCAGCGATTTTGGAATGTTCGAAAGTGGCGCGGAGTCGCGGAAAGACGATCATTGCTGATGGTGGGATTAAGTTTTCCGGAGATGTTACAAAGGCTGTGGCCTTGGGCGCGAATACGGTGATGATTGGAAATCTTTTGGCCGGAACTGAAGAGTCACCTGGCGAAACCATCTTGTTCCAGGGGAGAACCTATAAACTCTACCGAGGGATGGGAAGTCTCGGGGCGATGTCATTAGGCTCCAAAGATCGTTACGCACAGATGGATGTGGAAAATGAAAAGCTTGTTCCTGAGGGAATCGAAGGGCGAGTTCCGTTTAAGGGTTCAGTGAGGGCCGTGATTCACCAATTGGTGGGCGGTCTCCGTGCTGGAATGGGATACTTGGGATCAAAATCTATTCGGGAGCTTCAGAAAGAGCCTCGCTGGGTTCAAATAACTTCTGCGGGTCTTCGCGAGAGTCATGTTCATGATGTGAGTATCACTAAGGAAGCGCCGAACTATCGGCTGGAGTAATCGGATGTCACAATCACGCTTTCTCATTTTGGATTTTGGTTCACAGCTCACACAGCTGATTGCGCGCCGACTTCGGGAAATTGGCGTTTATTCTGAGATCCATCCTTATGATTTCAGTCTGGATAAAATTATGAGTTTTAATCCAAAAGGGATAATTCTCAGCGGAGGCCCAAGCTCTGTTTATGAAGCCGGCTCGCCTCAAAGAAGTGTCAGTGAGCTTTTGCAGGTGGCACCGCTGCTTGGGATTTGTTATGGGATGCAGCTGATTGCGAAAGAATTAGGTGGCGAAGTCACCCCCTCGGCCACTCGTGAATATGGGGCCAATGTTGTGCGCTGGGAAGAAGCTTTTGGTCAGTTGCCATTGTTGCAGAAAGTGTGGATGAGTCATGGCGATGTCGTCAAATCACCGCCCCCAGGCTTTGTGATCAATGGGCGAAGCGAATCAGGTCATGCCGCCGCCATGAAAGCCAATCGTGTGTGGGCAGTGCAGTTTCATCCTGAAGTGGCTCACACAGAGCAAGGCACAGAAATATTACGCTCGTATGCTTTCGATCTGTGTGGAGCTCAGGCAGATTGGAATCCCCCTCATATTGTCCAAGAGCTCATTTCAAAAGCCCAGTCCCTCGTGCCGAAGGAAGAACATGTTTTGTGTGCTCTGTCGGGCGGAGTGGATTCTTCAGTGGTGGCCGCCCTTCTGACGAAAGCGTTAGGAAAGGAAAGAGTCCACTGTGTGTTCGTCAATAATGGATTGCTCAGAAAGAACGAGTACGAATCGGTTCTTGAAAGTTATCAACAACTCGATCTCAATATTCGCGGTGTGAATGCACAAACAGAATTCCTGAACGCCCTCAAGGGATTGACAGATCCCGAGTTGAAAAGAAAAGCCATCGGTAAAACATTTATCGATGTGTTTGAAAGAGTCACTCAAGACGAGCTCAAGAAACATAATATTTGTTGGCTCGCTCAAGGGACTTTGTATCCTGATGTGATCGAAAGTTTTTCCTCAAAAGGTGGTCCGAGTCAGACCATTAAGTCCCACCACAATGTGGGTGGGCTGCCTGAAAAAATGAAACTGAAATTGATTGAGCCTGTGCGCGAACTTTTTAAAGATGAAGTTCGAAAGATTGGAAGAGAGCTAGGTCTCAGTCAGAACTTGTTGGGAAGACATCCTTTCCCCGGTCCCGGACTCAGCATTCGAATCATTGGTGAGGTGAATGAAAATAGTTTGAGGCTGGTTCGTGAGGCGGATGCCATTTTTATCGAGAATCTTCGAAAGCACCAATTGTACGATAAGATTTGGCAAGCCTTCTGTGTGCTCCTGCCGGTGCGAACGGTGGGAGTTCAAGGTGACGGCAGAACCTATGATCAAGTTCTCGCTTTGAGGGCGATTACCAGCCAAGATGGGATGACGGCAGATTGGTTTCCCTTTGAATTCGAATTCCTCAGAGAAGTTTCAAATCAAATCACCAATCAAGTGCGCGGCATCTCCCGAGTGGTGTATGATGTGACCAGTAAACCCCCAGCCACCATTGAGTGGGAGTAGGCATTCATGAGCTTTGTCCATTTGCATGTTCACTCTGAATATTCGCTTCTTGAAAGTTCTGTTCGACTGAAGGCCCTTGTCAAAAAGGCAGTAGAGTTTGCTCAGCCGGCGGTAGCATTGACGGACAATGGGAATATGTTTGGGGCGATTGAGTTCTTTTTTGCGGCTCAAGACAAGGGTCTCAACCCTATTCTGGGTCTCGATGCTTATCTCGCCCCTCAAGGGCGGTTCCATAAGACTCAGGATCGTAATGAAGTGAACAAGCCCAACACAAGATTGGTTTTGCTCGCGCAGAACTTAAAAGGCTATCAGAGCCTTTGTGAGATCTCCACGATCGGTTACCGTGAGGGATTTTATTATAAGCCGCGGATCGACTATGAAGTCCTTGAAAAGCACAACGAGGACCTTTTGTGTTTGAGTGGGGGGCTGAGGGGAGAAGTGGGTCAGTGCTTTCTCACAGAGGGTCCAGAAAAAGCTCTCGAAAAAATTCGTCACTTGAAGAATTTGTTTCAAGATCGTTTTTATCTAGAAATTAATCGCACGGGTGTTCCTGAATGGAAAGAACTTGGGGCGTTTCTTATTGAAGCTTCAAAAATTACAGGTGTTCCTTTGGTGGCGGCCAATGATGTTCACTATTTGCAGCAAGAGGATCAAATTGCTCAAGAAGTTTTGATTTGCATTGGAACCAATAAAACTATTCAAGATGAAAACCGCTATCGCTTGGGCAGTGATCAGTTTTATTTAAAGTCCACGGAGCAGATGAAGTCTTTGTTCTCAGATATTCCTGAAGCCCTCGCGAATACTTTGCAAGTCGCTGAGCGCTGCCAAGTGAAGTTCAAGCTCAAAGATGAAAATGGCAAAGCCATTTACCATCTTCCGAGTTTTCCCACACAAGAAGGGAGAACCTTAAAGGAAGAGATTGAGGCTCAGTCAAAAGCAGGCCTTGAAGAAAGATTTGGAGAGGCTGCAGGCCGGGGTGAGCTGATCTCTCAGGAGAATCAAGGGAAGTATCATCAAAGGTTGATGTATGAACTCTCGGTGATTGATCGAATGGGTTTTAATGGTTACTTCCTGATCGTTGCGGATTTCATTAACTGGGCTAAGAAGAATAATATTCCTGTGGGGCCCGGGCGGGGTTCGGGAGCAGGAAGTTTGGTGGCCTTTTCGCTAAAGATCACGGATCTAGATCCTGTTCCTTACAGCTTGCTCTTCGAGCGTTTCTTGAACCCTGAGCGGATCAGCATGCCAGACTTTGATATCGATTTCTGTCAGGATCGTCGACAAGAAGTGATCCAATATGTGACCCAAAAGTATGGAGAGGGTTCGGTCTCTCAGATCATCACTTATGGAAAGTTAGCCCCCAAAGCTGCCATCAAAGATGTGGGCCGAGTTTTGGGAATGTCATTTGCCGATGTCGACTTAGTCTCGAAGCTGGTCCCCGAAAAACCGGGGATGACTTTTGAAAAAGCTTTTGCCGAAGAGCCTCGCCTCAAAGAGTCTATGGAAATGAACCCCCAGGTCAATACACTGCTCGATCTTGCTCAAAGGGTTGAAGGGCTTGTTCGTCATGCAGGGATTCACGCGGCGGGTGTGATCATTGCGGATGGAAAGCTTCTGGATCATGCTCCTCTCTACAAGGGTGCTGATGGTGAGAACGTTGTTCAGTATGATATGAAACATGCTGAGAAAATTGGACTCATCAAATTTGACTTTTTAGGTCTTAAAACTTTGACTCATATTTTCCACGCGTTGCGTCTGATTAAAGCCAATCGCGGAAAAGAAATTTCCACTCAGGATATTTCTCTTCATGATCCAGGGATTTATGAAATTATGTCCCGAGGAGACACGGCGGGTATTTTTCAGTTCGAAGGTGAAGGGATTACTCAAGCCATTCGTATGATTCGGCCGACGAGTTTTGCAGACATCACAGCGATCAATGCTCTCTACCGACCCGGTCCCATGGCTGAAATTCCGAACTTTGCGAAGCGGAAGCACGGCGAAGCTCCTGTCGAGTATATTTTTGACCAGATGAGAGATTCGTTGGCGGAGACTTATGGGATCATGGTCTATCAAGAACAGGTCATGGCCATTGCTTCTCAAATTGCAGGTTACAGCTTGGGTGAAGCCGATATGCTTCGCCGTGCGATGGGTAAGAAAATTAAAGAAGAGATGGATCAGCATCGGCAGAGATTTCTTAAAGGGGCTAAAGAAAAAGGCTTTGATGAAAAAAAGTCCGGTGAGCTGTTTGATCTCATGGCAAAATTTGCGGATTACGGTTTTAACAAATCACATGCTGCTGCTTACTGTGTGATTGCCGCGCAGACAGCTTGGCTCAAAAATTACTATCCAGCCGAATTTTTTGCAGCACTTCTCAGTACGGAGATCTCGGACACCGATAAAGTTGTCAAGTACGTGAAAGACGCCCAAAAGCGCGGAATTAAAGTTCTTCCGCCTCATGTGAACTATTCAGATTATCTGTTCAATGTTGTGGGCGAGGAGATCTACTTTGGACTGGGCGCGATCAAAGGTGTGGGTGAGAATGCCATCACTGCGATTTTCGAAGCGAGAAACACTTTACCAGGTAAGAAGTTTAGCTCCCTCAGTGAATTCTTCGAAACTGTGGATACTAAAAAACTCAATAAGAAAGTTGTCGAATGCCTGATTAAGGCAGGGGCTTTTGATGGGTTTGGTTATCACCGAGCTCAGCTGATGAATGGTTATCCCCAATTTCTCGATCGGGCTGAAGAAGCTCGTAAAGACAAGGAAATTGGACAAGTGTCTCTCTTTGACCTGGGTGAAGCGAGTGAGAAGGAAGTCAAGCTTGAGACGGTGAAACCATGGTCGCGCACTTTATCTCTGGCTAACGAAAAAGAAGTCTTGGGCTTCTACTTGAGTGATCATCCGCTGAAGGGATTTGAAAACTTGTCAGCAGTTTGGACAACAGCACAGGTTCAATCTTTACCTCAGATTGCGGAAGACCATAAGGCCAAGCAGGTCAAAGATAATGCACCTAAAAGATACGATCCCAGAAATCGTGATCAAGGTAAGAAGCGAGTTATTTTGAGTGGGCTTCTCGTCGAGAGTCGGGAAGTGATTACCAAAAAAGGAACTCGAATGGCTTTTTCGAAACTCGAAGACTTGTCAGGTGCTGTTGAGTTGGTGATCTTTCCAGACACTTACGCAAAAGTGAGTGATTTCCTCAAGGAAGAGCGGCCAGTGCTCATTGGAGGTCTTCTTGAAAGTGATGAAGGAGCTCTCAAAGTTATTGTCGATAGTATCATCTTGCTCGAGGATGTTCTGAAAAAGACCAAACGAGTCAGTGTTCATCTGGATCAAGTTCAAGAAGAAAACTACGGAAAGCTGATTTCTCTTTTGTCTGAATTTCCAGGGGCCACTCAGCTCGATTTTGTGATTTCTCTCAAAGACTTGGGAACAGAAGTTTGCATTGAGAGTGAACTTAAGTCGGTGCAAGTGTCGAATGAGTTGTTGGAAAGTCTTCATGCTCAGTTCGGTGGGACTCAGTTTGTGAAAGTTCATATGAATGAAGGGAGTGTGCAAGCATGAGATTCGTGATGAAGGGAATTGTCATTCTGATGGCTTTGATATCCCCCCAAGACTCTTGGAGTAAAACTCTGGTTGATCGTGTGGTTGAGAATCAGACCACTGAAAAGAACCCATTAACGGCAAAAAATGAACTCATGTCCGATGCCATGACTAAAGTGAGTGAAGAGCTGATCAAAGAAATCATCGGTGAAGCTAAGTATGCTCGAAATCGCAACTTAATTGTGACGAAAATTGTGAGAAATTCACCAAGGTATATTCCGTTTTCCAAATCGGGGGAGCTTCAAAGTTTAGCTGATGGGGGTTGGAAATTAACGACAAGTCTCCGTGTGAGTGTTGATGATCTTCAGACGATGCTTCTCGAGCAAGGCCTTTTCTATGAGCAAGATTCGACGCCATTGGTACTTCCTCTCATCGTTTGGACCGATCAGCTGGTTGGTCGAAGCCTCAACTGGAGATCGGCGGATGCCGAAGCTTCCTCCAGTTTTTTGGCCAAACAGGCGCGAGTTTTCGAAAATGTTCTGAAGGGAGCTTTTCAAAAGAACAATTTTTATCTTTTGCGTCCTCAAAGTACAGGACTTGAAAAATTTCTTCCGACGATGTTTCAGCAAGGTTTTCTGAGTCCTGATCTGGAAAGTGACTTAGCGCAAAGATTCGGAAGCCAGCTCATTGTGAAGGGGCAAATTGAAATTGAAAAAGCCCAGCGTTCGGGGGGCGGGGATTTGGCACAAGTCTCTTTCAAACTCTCAGCTGTTCAGACTTTGAACAACCGTTCTATTGCTGAAATTGTACGAATCTTTGAGGTTGAGCGAGGGGCGAGCGAAGTTCAGATCGAACGTAAGCTTCGGGAAGTGAACGAGTTGGTGGCGCAGGATCTCTCGAATCAGGTGCTCGAAGCTTGGCAAAAAGGAACTTTGAATGCGACCTTGTATCGCCTGGCCGTGAAAGGCAGGCTTCCTCTGCAAAACCAAGAGCTCTTTAAAGAGACCCTCAGATCGAGAGTTCGCGAAATTAAAACAGTGAGAGAGAGATGGATCAGTGCTGACGAAGTTGTTTTTGAAATTGATTCCAGCCTTTCTCCGGCAGAAATTGCAAAGAAGCTCGTTGATTTCAGTGTCGGTTCTTTGAAGTATAAAGTTGTTTCGAGCACAGAGGCCGAGCTGACCTTGGCTGCAGAGAGGTAGTATGAAACAGATCATTCTTGTTTTACTCTTGATTTTAACTTCTTGCCAGCTGGTTGAACGGCGAGAAGAGAAGGGACCACAGAAATCGATCTCAGATCGAAACGACCTGAAAGAGGCTGAAGATTCACAACCACGAAAAAGGCTCATGATCCTTCCGTTTTTGGACGCGAACTCTGAGCGAGTGGCTAATTGGCGAGAAGATGCTCGCTCGGAATTCATCTCTGAACTCAACAAATCAGGATCTTTGATTGTCATTGATTCCCAAGACCTCAAGCTGGATGTCTCCAAGTATGTTGTCTCCAACCAGTATAACTTTTCTGATCTTTCCAAAGTGGCTCAACCCTTGGGTGTTGCGGCATTGCTGGAAGGTCAGCTTTTAGATCTCAAAGTCAAAAGACAAGCAGACCCTGTAGGGGTATTTCGGCAATTAAAAACGACTTTTGAAGCGAAAGTTCGAGTCAGAATTGCCAGTGTTCGGAGTGGTAAAGAGCTCTTCAATACGGTCAAAACTGTCACTGTTGAAGAGGCCAATATGAGAGTTGCGGAAAACGTCAATACGGATCGTTTTTTTGCTGCAAACCCTGATGTGATGGAAAATTTAGTGAAAGAGGCCTTTCTTGATTTTGCTCCGCAAATCTCTTCCACCATGGACAAGCTCAGTTGGGAAGGTCGAATTGCCATGATTCAGGGCGAGCGAATATTTCTCAACGTGGGTAAGGTTTCGGGACTCCAGGTTGGGGATATTCTGAAAGTTTCCGAGGATGGGGAAGATGTTTATGATCCTCAAACCGGAAACTACATTGGCCGAGTTCCCGGGCGCCTCAAAGGGACACTCGAAGTCATTTCTTATTTTGGTCAAGACGGATCCATTGCCGTGATTCATTCAGGGTCGGGATTCAAGGAGAACGATAAGATTGAACTCTACTAGGTTCGATGTCATCGCTGAGGCCCCAGAGTTTCAATGGATGGGGCAGTTAAGCTATCCACACGGTCTTGAGTTGCAGAAGACAACGGAAGAGAGGGTCAGAAGTGAGCTGCACCCGGGGATCATCTATGGCTTAGAGCATGAGTCTGTGATCACTTTGGGTAAGCGGGGTACGCTTCAAGATCTGAGGGGAGCCTCCTCAGGGATTCCCGTGCAGACGGTCGATCGCGGAGGGCAGGCGACCCTTCATCACCCGGGTCAATTGGTGATCTATCCCATTCTTCATTTTAAAAAATGGGGTTTTCAGCCCAGGACGTGGGTAGAATTCCTTCTGGACGTGACCCAGAATACTCTCCAAAATTTGGGGGTTGCCACAAAGTCTTCCGATGGGGCGGGTCTTGAGACCGAGCAAGGAAAGATTGTCTTTCTTGGAGTGCGACTTCATCAGGGAGTCAGCACCCACGGTCTTTCGATCAACTGTTGCAATAATCTCAGTGAGTTTGATTTCATTAGGCCCTGTGGCCTAGAGTCTCGGCCTTTAGATAGCCTTAAAAAGCAGGGCATTCATTTAAACCCAAAGGACGTCTTTAAAGTTTGGATTGAAGAGTTCGGGCTCTTGACGACAGCCCGAGATTTAGGGATAACCAGAGACGTTCAAGCGAAGTCGTCTCTTGGCGTAGTTGGTAGCGCGTTCCCTTGACATGGGAAAGGTCACTGGTTCGAGTCCAGTAGAGACGACCAATCTCTGATTGGTCGCAAATCACAATGACGACCAATCCCCCCTTACATGTTGAAAACTGACTCATAATTCTGTCCCTTCAGCAGAACGCCGTCCTCTAACTACCTGACTCAATAGAGAAAAAAAGGAAATCGGACGGAATTTCTGTTTCTTGTTTTACAAGAAACAGAAATCACCAACGAACACGCAGATTTCGTAAGTAAATGTTGGCTCCATTGAGGCGGTAGCAGAGACCAGGGACAGGATTTT
>JBKCXY010000164.1:0-17332 GCA_046315835.1 Pseudobdellovibrionaceae bacterium
CGTGGACATCACGGTCGCCTAGAAAATCAAACAAACTTTTTAAGCTCCATCTCAAAAAAGGGATGGAGTTTTTCTTTTTCAAAAATCAACAACTCCAGCTGCTTTTCATGGACCTTTTTCAAAACTTGGCTCGCTTTTTCACGGGGAAATCCAACCGGTAGGTCTGCAAATTTATACACGGGCGACTGCCCCTGTTGTTGAAAAATCTCTTTCAGCCTCTGAGCCTGCACCTGGGCTCTCGGATAAGGCAACGCCTTGAAGAGTCCCTCATAAAGCTCAAATTTATCTTTTGATGCTAGAAAATCGATCGCTCTCACCAGCCACTCCCCCTCCTCTGAGGATGATTTCTGGAGGGCCAGAAGAAGCTCATAGGATCGTCTTTCTTCATTGGAAAGCTTGAACCATTCAGAAAGTCTCTGAAGGTCGACTCCGGAATCCTTGGAACTCAAGAGTTCCAAGACGAAATACTTGAGCTTAAAGCCGAAAGCCCAAGAAACTCTCGGATAGTCCCAAGACAAATTCTGAACCGAAGTCACCCCACTCCAAAGAGCAAGAATTCGAGGAATCAATTGGTGAGACAAGAATTGATCTCCGTAGTCTCCCTCGGAAAGTTTCAACATCTCTTGCCACAATCGTTCAACAGAGATTTTTTTTAAAAGAGGAAACAGCTCCTCCGCAGCACTTTGTGTCTCCTGGGCTATTTGAAACCCCAGCTGTGATTGAAATCGGTAGAGTCGTAAAATCCGCAAGTGATCTTCTTGAAACCTGAGTCGCGGATCCCCAACAGCTCTCAAGATCTTCTGACGAAGATCATTTTCACCACCCACAAAATCATAAACTCGGCCTAAAACAGGATCATAAAAAAGGGCATTCACCGTAAAGTCTCGGCGTTCGGCGTCCTCTTGCGGACCCGAGAACACCACCCCTTCAGGGTGCCTGCCATCTTGATATCCACCATCTTTACGAAAGGTGGTCACTTCGAACTGAACATTGCACCAATGAACTTGAATCGTTCCAAACCGCTTACCCAAGGGCACCGTTTTATCAAACATTTTCTCCACTTCGTCAGGAGTTGCAGAAGTGGCGATATCGATATCTTTAGGCTGCCTCCCGAGGAGGCCATCCCGAACGGCTCCGCCCGCAATCCAAGCCGTGTGTTTATCAGCTTGAATCTTTTCGCAAACTTGACGGGCTGCGGGAAAATCGGGATGTTGAATTAAAGACTTCATGGCTTCATCCTAGTGAAGACTTCGCCCGACACACAATAAAAAAGAGAGCTTTTCACAAAGGACGCCATGGCTTCGATTCTGAACTCCCCTGAATTTCAGCAAAGGATCATAGATCTGGGGGTCAGTCATTGGGGTTCTTCCCCGCTAAGCCAACCCCTGACTTTTGATTTTTTCTCTCGCTGGCTGGATCAATCCTATCATGGAGAAATGAAATACCTTGAAGAAAGTAAAGAGCTTCGGCTCAATCCTCAAAACTTAAAGAAGGGGGTCAAATCAGCGCTCGTCTTCGCTTTCCCCTACATCCCCCACCCCGAGCCCCACCCCGAGATCTCAAATTCTAGTCTCAGAGTGGCGAGCTACGCTCAAGGCTACGATTATCACTTTTGGATGAAAGAACGACTTCGTCAGCTCATTGAATTCTTGAAGACACTTTATCCGACAGAAGAGTTTTTTGAGTTCACCGACTCCGCTCCAATTCTCGAAAGAGATCTTGCCCGGAAGGCTAATTTGGGATGGGTTGGAAAAAACACTTGCCTGATTCATCCTCAAAAAGGCTCCCTCTTTCTTTTGGGAGAAATCTTGACCACATTTGCTGTTGAAGAACCTTCAGAACTCACTCCGGACTTTTGTGGAAAGTGCCGGCGCTGCATCGATATTTGCCCCACTCAAGCTCTGAATGAAAAGAAAGAACTCGATGCGAGAAAATGCATCAGCTATTGGACCATTGAATCACGACAGGTGCCCCCACCCAGCTTAAGAGAAAATTTTGGGGATCATTTTTTTGGTTGCGATCTTTGTCAAACCATCTGCCCCTGGAATCAAAAAGCCCATGGAAAAAATCTCTTGATCGACCTCCATCGTCAAAGCGCAAATCACTCGGCTCTGACTGAAGAGCTTCGCTTCTTCTTGACCGCTTCTGGTAAGCAAATTCAAAAGAAAATCACGGGCACACCGCTGCTCCGAGCAGGGCCCTTTGGACTTCGTCGAAATGCTTTAGTTGTGATTGGCAATCTCCAGTTGGAAGAACTTACAACCGAGGTCAGAGCTTTTCTTCAAGATCCCAAACTCGGAGAGCTGGCCGATTGGTGCTTGCAAAAAATTAACTCTGTTAAAAATTAGTCCAGACCTAACTTTTTCAAAAGATCATCAATATCATCTTGATTCATTTTCTTAGTGCCTGCTTTATGCACTTCCACACTGGCGCGATACTCAGCCCCAAACCGTTCGGAAACCCACTTCAGTCGATCCAAAAAAGTTTTTGAAAACAAACTCTTGATCTCTATCTTTTTACCTTCTGTCATCGCGCGTATCATATCACTCAGCATTTCAGTGGCATCAGCCAGGAGCCCCACGCAAATGTTGTAAAAAGGCTCATTATCTTTAATTTGAGAGGCTTTGTATCCCACAGCTTTGCACAAAGCTGTGTAATCTCCGATGGTATGAATGAAATGAGCTTTATCAGTAATAATCAGTCCTATGGATTTAGCAGCACCCATAATTCGATCCACTGTCTGTCCATACTGCTCTAGACTTTTGACTTGCGAGAAGTCGCCTTCACATTTCTCTAAGATTTCGGTCAGTTGCTCAATCAAGCTCTTTGACTCTTCTTGGAATTCTCTTAAAATTTCTACATCAACTTCCGACATGATCATAACGTTAAACCTTTGTGATCTGTCTGGCAAAAGGAAAATCGCATGAGCCAAGAACATGTTCCCATTCGAGTCAGTACTCTCCGCGGAGATCAAAAAATTGATTTCGATGCCTATTTGAAAATTAATGAAAAGTTTATTCTTTATCTACGACGTGGTGATAGTTTTGAAGGTGATCGCCTGTCACGACTCAAATCTAAAAAACTTAAAAAAATGTTCATCGTCCCAACAGACGAGGAGAATTATCGCACCTATCTTCACCGCAATATTGAAATGGCCTATGATAAAGGTTCTGGCAAAAGTGTCGAAACTCGTGCAGAAATCATTCAAGGTTCTCAGCAATCCAACTCCGAAGCGGTCATGGAGAACCCAGAAAATGAACAAGTTTATGGCGAAGCCAAGTCAGGAGCTCTCAAGTTTGCTCAGTGGCTCACCGGCGAGGACGAAGCTTTCAAACATATCATGAATATTGAAAACAGCGACCAGAGTATTGCCCACCACGGAGTGACCGTCTCCACTCTCTCTGTGGCCCTTGCAAAGCGCTTAGGATGGAACGATGAGAAGCAAATTCAAATGCTCACACTCGGCTCATTGCTGCATGATTTTGAGCATTTCCACTCTGGCCTTTCGATTGCTCGCCCCTTAGAACAATTCACTCCCGATGAACTCAAAATCTACAAAGATCACCCCGTCGCTGGTGGAAAACGAGTTCAAGATAAGAAACACTTTGATCAACAAGTCCTCAATATCATCGTTCAACATGAAGAGTACATTGATGGGAAAGGCTATCCCCAAGGCCTTAATGAACAAAAAATGGATCCTCTCGCAGTGGTCTGCGCCACAGCGAATGCTTTGGATCGGATGATTACTTTTGAAGGTGTACCTAAAGCAGAAGCTGCTAAGAAATTGATGATTTCAGCAGTTGGACGCTATCCTTTGAAATACATCCAACTGCTGGGCGAAATCATGAATCAAATGAAAGCTTAAAATCTAAGACCCAAATTGAAAACTGGGTTTAAGCGAGATTTTTCTTTGTTCGTTTGAGTTGTAGTGTCCACCTTTTTGTAAGTGAAGCTCTTATAAATCATCTGAATCACTCAGAGAAATACCATCGTTCTTAGAACTCTGACTAATGCGATAATTACTGATTTCATCTTTTTATCCTCTTTAGTTTGATTCGATGATGAGTTTTACGGACAATAAAAAATCCAATTCACTAGAAAGCATTTCAACAGGGACTCCCAGCGTTGCGCTCAAAGCTTCGCGAGTCCACACCATCTCTTCTTCGAGTAGGTCCATCACTTTTAGCTGGAGAGGGCTCAAGTTAATCCAAGGCACACCCGCTGCAAATCCAAAATGACCTGACTTGAGTTGCAATTCAGGATGTTCAAAAATCACGTGAACAGTATCTGCCAAAAAAGCTTTTGAAAGACCTGATCGTTGAGTTTTTGCGGGGGCTGTTTTAATCACTAAGTACTCGATGGAAATCATCCACGCTTTTTCCACAAAGATCGAAGGAACTCGTTTCGCCTTTAAATACATGGGAACTTTGGAGACCAGATCTTCCAGAGGCTTCTCTCTCAAATCCTGCATGAGGGATTGGAGAATCTTGGGCCACCCTTCGACATCTTTCAGCGCGATAAATACTTCTTCTACTTGAGCGACCTTTGGATCAAGATAAGTAGGCTTCATGGATTCATCATCGCCGGAGAGAGGAGTCTCGTCATGGAAATTTATTTAAAAACTTGGCCTGAAGTTGAAAAGTATCTCAAGAAAAAAAGAACTTTGATTTTTCCAGTGGGATCTTCTGAGCAGCACGGCCCCACAGGCATCATCGGAATCGATTTCCTGACCGCATGGGAAATCGCGAAAGCCGTGGGCGAACGAGAACAAATCATGGTCGCAAGTCCCATGCCTTACGGCATGGCTGAACACCACATGGCCTTCCCAGGGACAGGCTCACTGAGCCCCCTCACCTATATCCAAGTCATGACCGAGCTCCTGCAGTCCTATATCGAACACGGCTTTGAGAGAATCATTGTGATTAATGGCCACGGGGGAAATATCGCGCCGATCACCTCGGCATTTTCCCAAGTTTTGGGCCGCCATGGTAAAACTCATTTAGAACTCATCAATTGGTGGCACCTTCCCGAAGTGACTGAATACGAACAGAAAGTTTTTAAGGATGAAAATGGATTTCATGCGACCTGCGGAGAAATTTCGGTGACGATGAAAACTCACCCTCAAGCTTATTTGAAACCGAGGGCCTATCGCCACTTCAAAACAGCTTCGAAGACAGCTTGGCCTTTGAGCGCTACTCAATTTAGAAAAACCTTTCCCGATGGCCGCATGGGTTCTCGAGCCTCACTAGCCTCTGCGCGTCATGGAGAGGCTATTTTTGAAAAAGCCGTCTCTGCCATTCAGAAAAAGCTCCGCCAAAAACTCTGTTCACTGCCGGGTGAATCAGGGCGTTAAAGACAGCTTTTGATTTCTCGCACTAAAAGCAGCAAGAAGGGGTCATGATTATGGGATTTCAATCTCTGCTTTTAGTGTCTTTGCTCTTTTTCTCGTTTACCGGTTCGGCTGAAGTGGTCGTATTGTCGGGCTTTGTCAGCAAAAAAGAGAATGGCTATGTCCTCGTCGAAGAAAAAACCTCAAAACGCTACGATCTCAGGGCTTTGAATTCAGAGACCATTGAAAGCCTCAAACACCTGAAACACTACGACTATATTTCGGGTTACGGTGAAGTTAAAGACAATCAGATCGTGCTCTTAGAAAGCATCGATTACGTGGGCCTCAGACGGCTCTTGGGACTTTGGCACTCGGCTGACAATGTTTTGAACTTTGTCAGCTTTCGCTCAGTGAAAGTTGTAGAACAGCTTCAGTTCATTGGAGACCTCGGGATTCTCGATGTTTTTAAAGAGAGTACTTATGACTACGCGATTAGCCCTGGCTCTGGCGGAAGCTGGAGAGTTTTCTTTAGTGACTCCGATTCAGTGATTCTTGCTTCTCTCACTCTGTCAGCTAAATCCGACGAAGCTCGATTGGAACTCTATGACAGCTCTACCGGTGACATTACGAAAGAGCTTGTCCTCCGCAAGGTGAGATGAAACTCTCTGCACCTCCGTCTTCTCTTATTTTTAAAAAAACGGATCCCGAAGATCCACGCTTAGGAAACTTCACTGAAGTCATTCCTCCTTTTCAAAAAACTCTCCCGAAGGATCTTGTGATTTGGGGATACCCCGATGATGAAGGAATTTCTCTCAATGGCGGTCGCCCCGGAGCCTCTCTGGCTCCCGATAAAATTAGAGAATTCTTCTACAAAATGACTCCCACAGCACAGCTTCGACTTCCTCGAATTGGAGACCTCGGGAACCTTCAAGAACCTCAATTTCTCAGTCGCCATCAATCAGGATCACAGCTGTCTGAACACTACACCAAAGAACAGCTTTTTTGGGTGAGCCTTGGCGGTGGCCATGACTATGGCTATGCCGATGGAGCTGGCTTTCTGCGCGCGACTCTGACGAAAAGGAATGAACCTAAACCCTTAGTGCTGAACTTTGATGCCCATCTGGATGTGCGCCCCGATCATCATAGTCCCCACTCGGGGACGCCTTTCTATCGGCTCTTGAATGAATTCGGGACTGCTTTTGAATTTTGGGAACTTGGGATCCAACCCCAGTGCAACGCCAGCACTCATTGGGATTGGGCCCAAACTCGTGGGGCCACAATTCTCACCCTTGAGGCGATCGAAGCTCAAGGAGGCCTCCCTCAAACACTCAGAAAATACTTCTCCCCCGCAGCACAAAGGCCGCTTTGGATCAGTCTCGATATTGATAGTTTTAGCAGGGCCTATGCCCCCGGCTGCTCACAGAGTTTCGCGACGGGTTTTGAGCCTCAAAGCTTCCTTCAAAGTCTCGACTTTCTTTTTTCAAGTTTTGATGTTCGCGGCCTCAGCATTTATGAGGTCTCACCTCCGCTTGATTTTGACCATGCGACCAGCAAGCTCGCCGCTCTGATCATTCATCGATCTCTCACTCAGCATCTGAGGAAGTCATGAGTCGCGGATTTGGCAGTGATAATCATGCACCGACTCACCCCCTCCTTCTGCAAAGCCTCAGCCGTGTGAATCAAGATCATGCCCCCTCTTACGGCACGGATGAGTTCACACATCAAGCGATCTCACGAATCCGCACAGAGTTTGGATCTTCAAACTTACAAGTTCTTTTTGTTTTTAATGGAACAGCGGCCAATGTGCTCGCTCTCAAAACTTTAACCCAAAGTTATCAATCCATCCTTGTTTCTGAAGTTTCACATTTGAACGTGGATGAATGTGCCGCTCCTGAGATGGTCGGACGGGTCAAACTCATCCCCCTGCCTACGAAGAACGGAAAGCTCCAGCTGGATGACCTCAAGCGAGCTTTGATTCGGCGTGGAGATCAACACTTTTCTCAAATTGCAGGAATTTCCATCACTCAACCAACAGAATTAGGCACCGTCTATTCTGAAAAAGAACTTCAGGACATTTGCGATTGGGCTCATGCGGAAGGTCTTTTTGTGCATGTCGATGGCGCCAGACTTCACAACGCTTTGAATTTCCTGAAAATGCCTTCGAAAGATCTCTTCGACAAATACAAAATCGATGCTTTGTCACTCGGAGGAACAAAGAACGGGTTCTTGTTTGGCGAAGCTGTTCTTTTTAAAAAGGAACACCCTTCCGCACTCTTCTACCGAAAACAGATGACTCAGCTCCCCTCAAAAACTCGATTTATTGCTTCGCAATTTTCAAGCTATTATGAGAGACAGCTTTTCCGTGAAATTTCAGAACACCAGCATCGCTTAGCGAAGCTCCTTGAGGATGGGCTCATCCAGCGAGGTCTCATTCCTGAATACCCTGTGCAGTCCAATGCTGTTTTCGTGAAACTTAAGCCCGCATGGATCAAAGAACTGCGAAAGACTCACTTTTTCTATGTCTGGGATGAACACACGAAAGTTTGCCGACTCATGTTATCCTGGGACTCTTCGTCCGAAGATATTTCTACTTTCCTTACCCAAATTGACACTCTCAAAGGCGGTCTCTGATGAAGTACCCACCGATTCAATATCACGACTATCTTCAACTGGAACAGCTTCTCAAGTCGCAAACTCTTCGCAGTGAGACTCTGGGGACCAAAGCCCATGATGAAATGCTTTTCATCATCGTCCATCAGACCTATGAGCTGTGGTTCAAACAGATGCTCCATGAAGTGGATTCCGTGCTCTCAACATTTTCTGAAACATCAGTCCCCGAAGAAAAAATGGGCCAAGCGGTGGCCCGCCTTGAGAGAGTGGTTGAAATTCAGAAGTTTATTAACGGTCAGGTGGACCTTCTTGAAACCATGACTCCCTTAGACTTTTTGGATTTCAGAGATTATCTCTATCCCGCCAGCGGCTTTCAAAGCTTGCAATGGCGACTGCTGGAAACAAAACTCGGCCTCAAGATGGACCAGCGCTTCAGCTTCCAAGATTCACCTTTCTTTAAGCAACTAAAACCTGACCAACAGACTGCCATTCAGAGCGCCCTCACAAGTCCGAGTCTTTTTGATCTGATTGGGAGCTGGCTTGAGAGAACCCCGTTCCTTCAAACACAAGATTTTAACTTCTGGACACTTTATCAAGAAAGGGTCAGAAACCTTTTTCAAGAAGAGCGTGAAGTGATTTCTCGAAATCCAAGACTCAGCGATCAAGAAAAGCAAAGATCGCTCGACCAAACTCAAATTTCGGAAGAGATGTTTGAATCCCTCTTTGATCAAGAAAAATTTAAAAAACTTCAGCAAGATGGGTACTTCAGATTTTCGTTTAAAGCCATTCATGCGGCTTTGTTGATTCAGCTCTACCGCGAGGAACCGATTTTACAGATGCCACACCGACTGATCCAGGCACTCATTGATTTAGACGAATACATGACCCAGTGGCGCTATCGCCATGCTCAAATGGTTCATCGAATGATCGGGCAAAAAATTGGCACGGGTGGTTCTTCTGGGCACGATTACTTGAAGAAGGCGGCCGAACATCACAAAGTTTGGAAAGATTTTTTCAATCTTTCCACGTTTTATATCCCGAGAAGCCAAGTCCCACCTCTTCCACGAGAACTTATGAAAAAGATGAGATACTCAGAAGCCTAGGATCCTCAAGAAGGACGGCTCTCACCGGAGCCGCATCGGCGTCTTTGATTTTTAATGGCAAAGCCACCAAAAAGTACAAACCGTCTTTGACTTGATCAAGAACAAGGCCCTCAAGAACTCTGAGCTGATTCCTGCGTAAAGCTTGATGCGCTTCGAGAGTTTTTGAGTCTTCGGGATCAACACTGGGGGTGTCAATCCCAACCAGCACAACACCTTGCTGAGCGAAAGTCTCCAGAAGCTCAGGGGCAAAACTTGAAAAGTCCGAATTCCAGTGATCAGGATTAAGAAAGGAATTAGTCCGCACAAGAACTCGCGGTGCAGTGATCGCTGCTGCCAAGTGCTTTAATGTCACGCGCTCTCCCCGCTTCACCTGGGCGGTCACCACTTGAACCAGCCCCACATAGGGTTCAAGCTTCAATTGCTCAATCGTCTCAAGACCCGGGCCATAATGAATCGGCGCATCGGCATGAGCTCCTAAGTGCAAAGTGGTTGAGATCGAAGACAGGGTGATATGATTTCCTTGATTGGTCTCCAGAACCACTTTTCTTTGAAAACCATGATCCCCAGGAAAAACCCCGATTTTTTCAGAAATCAACGGACTAATATCGTGAATTTTCACTGAAGAACCCTACCCTTGCAAATCTTTCAGCACTTGTTCGGCATGACCTTGTGCTTTGACTCCTCGGTATTCTTTGAGAAGCTGGCCCTTTTCGTCGATGACAAAGGTGCTCCGCTCAACTCCCCAGACTTTTTTGCCGTACATATTTTTTTCTTTGATCACATCGAAAATTCCACACAAGATCTCTTCGGAATCCGAGAGCAAATCGAAAGTGAAACACTGTTTTTCTTTAAAGCCCATATGAGACTTCACAGAATCCCTGGAAACACCAAAAATTTGCGCGCCGATGTTAGCAAAGGATTTTTTTAACCTCGTAAAATCCTGCCCTTCGAGGGTGCAGCCCGGAGTATTGTCTTTGGGATAAAAATAGAGAACTGTCTTTTTGCCACGAAGATGATTCTCCGTCACTGTCCCTTGAGTGGACTTCACCGAAAAAGCAGGGATCATTGTCCCTACCGCCACCTTTGCGCCGGACTTCTTAGCGACTTTCTTGGTCGGTGCTTTCTTCGCCGTGGCTTTGCTGAGTTTCTTGTTGGTTTTCTTCGTTGTTGTTTTCTTCGTTGTTTTGGCCATGATTTTGTCCTTGTCTCACATCAGCAGACTCAGTTGGTATAAAGAGATCTGGATTTTCCTGCATCAGTTGATCTCTTGATAACATGGCTTGAGGATTCTGCCTAGAGGGATCATGCAACTGAGTCGTGCCATTTTGTTTTTCAACAACTGGCGCCGGTGAAGGCATCGTGGTTGTTGTCGTCGTTCCTTGTGGCTCACGAAATTCTTCCGTGTATTCACCGTCCTGGTTCTTTCGCACATGGAGAGAAATGGAGCTCAAGACATCTGTGACTCCCTTTTTTCTTTGACCTTCAAGAATCAGCTCATCTTGAAGCTGGCGCGAATACTCAAACTTTGAAAACTGAATATGTTCTTCCGTATCCACATCCTGCCCGAGATTTTTGCAAGACAATTGATCTACAAATTTGCGATCTTTGAGAGAAACGATACAGTAAGTTTCTGCATTCAAAAGACTTAAATAGCGGCCCAATCCTCGCGCAAATTCCGTGGGTTTGAAATTCCAGCGATAGTTCTGCCCTGAAACCAAAATGGCCTCAAAAACACCCCGACGAATCCCCTCATCACAACCCACCATGTTCAAAGTCATTGAAATCAAAACACCTTGTTGGAACTTCATAGCGAGTCTTGGAACTTCATTGAGGTCACAAATGTTTGAGCTATTCAACATCGGAAATCCATCTTCATCATACTGACTGCGAAGAGCTTGCTTCAACTGCTGAAACACAGAAGCAACCTGGATGGTGGTCGAGTTCTGAACCACTCTCCATGACTGAAGAAAAACCTGGTGAGCTTCATCGAGGCTCTGAAACATCAAGTAAACATGATACGAACGAAGTAAAAGTTCTTTTTGCTGTTCTGGCTTTAAAATCTTGAAATTGGGAACTTTTTGCTCTGCTTTTTGTCGATAGAAAGCGGGAATTTCCGCTTCTTCCGAAGTGGGCTTGACCACAGGACCTGGCTTTACTTTCAAGTCTTTGCTGTCTTCGCGACCACACGCAGTCACTGCAACCACCAGCACCAAAGCGGAAAGAATTGTCCACCATTTTGAGCCTGCCATAGAGAGCCTCCTGCCTTCTCTCTTCTGCTGCTTCTATGCCAGCGAAGTTCTCAGGACTTGATGCAATTATCCATGATTCCAGGACCTTAGCTTGCCAAGGTTTTCTCAAATTGAGACACTTTTTGAGCAAAACAAATAACGTCACCTCGGTGTCAAGGAGATGATATGGCTGAGAAAATTTGGTTGAAGCAATATCCTGCAGGAGTTCCTTCGGAAATTGATATTTCGAGCTATCAAAGTATCATGACGGTTTTTGATAATGCGGTGAAAAAAAACCGACAGAATCCTGCGTTCTCCAATATGGGAGTCTCTGTTTCTTTTGAACAGCTGGATCGCCAAGTGGGTCAGTTTGCAAGCTTTCTGCAAAATGAACTCAAACTGAAAAAGGGCGATCGTATTGCATTGCAAATGCCCAATCTCCTCCAATTTCCTGTGGCTCTGTTTGGCGCTATGCGAGCGGGCCTCGTCATCGTTAATACGAATCCTCTCTACACCGCGAAAGAGATGAAGTATCAGTTCAAAGATTCAGGAGCGAAAGCCATCGTCATTTTAGCGAATTATGCTCACCTTCTTCAGGAAATCATCAAAGACACAGATATTGAATCCGTGGTCGTGACTGAAATCGGGGAACTGTTTCCCTTCCCTAAATCTTTGATCGTCAATTCTGTCGTCAAGTACGTGAAAAAAATGGTTCCCGAGTACTCGCTGCCTCAAGCTTACTCTTTCAAGCAGGCTTTAGAAATTGGGAGCCAACGCCCTTACACTGAGGTCAAAACAATTCTCGATGATATTGCTTTTCTTCAGTACACCGGAGGAACCACCGGCGTTTCCAAAGGAGCCGTTCTCACTCACAGAAACATCGTCTCGAATATGACTCAAATTGTGGAGTGGATGAAACCTCTGCTGAAGCCTGGCGAAGAAACTGTGATCACAGCTCTTCCCCTGTATCACATCTTTTCACTGACCGTGAACTGCTTGGCGTTTATGACCTTCGGTGGACACAACATTTTAGTGACCAACCCTCGGGATATCCCAGCTTTTATAAAAATCCTGAGAACTACTCCATTCACAGTGATGACCGGAGTTAACACTCTTTACAACGCCCTGATGAATCACGAGGACTTTGATAAAATCAACTTCAAGAATGTGAAGATTTCCGTCGCCGGCGCCATGGCACTGCAAAAAGCTGTTGCTGAACGATGGTATCAAAAAACCAAAACGAAGATTTTTGAAGGTTATGGTCTGACTGAGACAAGCCCTGTGGCCTGTTGCAATCCGATTGTTGGCGGAAACGATATGGTGGGCACGATTGGTGTTCCCCTTCCATCGACTGAAGTGGAGCTTTGGGATGACAATGACAATCCCGTATCTCAAGGGAGCGAAGGTGAAATTGTCATTCGCGGTCCTCAGGTCATGCAAGGCTACTACAACCGTCCTGATGAAACAGTCAAAGTCATCAAAAATGGTTGGCTCAAAACAGGCGACGTGGGAGTTCAGCTCGATAACGGCTTTTTTAAAATCGTGGATCGCAAAAAAGATATGATTCTGGTCTCGGGCTTTAATGTTTACCCGAATGAAGTTGAAGACGCGATTGCCAGCCATCCGAAAGTTCTTGAAGTGGCTGCTGTGGGCGTCCCCGACACTCACTCAGGAGAATGCGTCAAAGTGTTTGTTGTTAAAAAAGATCCTTCTCTCACAGACAAAGAAGTGATTGAACATGCGAAGAAATCCCTCACCAATTACAAAGTTCCTAAATCCGTGGAATTCCGCACAGAGCTCCCCAAGACGAATGTGGGAAAAATTCTTCGCCGCGCTCTCCGAGAGACGAGAGCCAACTAGAACTTCTCTTCATAAAAACAAAAAGGCTGTGACCTCTCACAGCCTTTTTGTTTTGAATGTCCCATCGAAAAACTAAGCTTTCTTAGACCAAGAAGCGCACCAGCCCTCACCGCGAACAAGCTGACCTTGAAAAAGTGTACATTTTCCCACTTCTCCGCTTTTATCTCCCACTTTCGTGTAGAGCATACAGTTCTTACAGAACTGTTGATCCCACTTTAAACCCTGTCGATCCGTTTTCAACTTGGCATCTTTCAAATTGGCGTGCTTTTCCACGTAATTTATACTCGCAGCCATTCCTTGTCCTTCTTTGACCAAAGGAAGAGCTAGGTCTCCACCAGCCGGAGCTGCACCGCCACCGCGACGCTTTTCCGCAAACGCTGATTTTGAAAACAAGGTTGTTGTCGCTGCAAGGCCCGCAAGACCAGCTGCGATTTTAAGAAAACTTCTTCGTGATTGATTTTGTGAATCCATGATGTCCTCCTGAGATTTGGTTATCATTTGGCTTTCAACAACCACAGGAGACCAGAGAAAGGGTTGAATGGGAAATAATTTTTAAGTGGTTTGTCTTAATGCTGATGTCTAGCACAACCACAGGCTCTTTGATTTTTGTAGTGTGCAAAAATGAGAAGCCCTGAAGCCACCGACAGGAGCAATGGCTCATTCCAATCCAATCGAATTCCTGCGACTAAGCCATGAAGAATCGGAGGCAAAAAAGAAATCATCAGGAGCCCCACTAGCCCCAGGCTGAGGATCCAGCCTTTACGGTGATGAAGATAACCCCGAACAAAAGCCCATAAACCTAAAGGCAGAATCACCGCCGCAAAAACCAAGTGAAACAGGGGATGAGCCAAGTAATACCTCGCCATGATCGGCAGGCTCAGCATCACCACAGGCAGTGCCAGACAGTGAAGCGCACAGAGCCCCGAGAGGATCATCCCCAAAGTGTCAATGAGATTGCTTTCTGAATGATTCAACTGAGCTTTCACGAGAGCTCATTGGTGCCAACCTCGCGAGCTGAAGTCAATTTGTTTGTGCGATGCATAAATGTAAAGATTTCAAACCCTTATAAACGATTGAGGAGAAACTAGGCATGACCCACTGAGTTCTCAATCAAACCCTAACAAAGTTTTCCTTGAAATAGACCGTCGGTCTTGGGTTAATCACAGGTGTTGGGGGAAATATGATTCAAAGGATAGCCATGAGGGGATTGGCTGTTTTAGCAATCCTGATTGCCGTTCAGGAAGCGCAGTCACGTGATGCTTTTCTCCCACACTCTGCTGAAGATCATTTTGAACAAACTGCCCAAGAGTATTTTACCATCAGCGAAGTCCCCACCACAACCAAAGCCACTTCAAGCAATTTCGAAAATCCGTTGGTCACTTTTGGAAAGATGATCGAAGACTCCGCCCATCAGAAAAAGGCGACCCAGTATTCCCTTTTGAATTTTGTCCGCCACCGTTCCACTCCTGCTGTTCCGCGGGAAAAGTATGCTCGCCTGAAGCACTTCGGAAGCTGGAGAAATGATCCCACAGATGGCCTCTGCTACAACACAAGAGCGAAAATCCTAATTCGAGATTCAAAATCACCGGTACAGTTCCGCGACAACAACCCTTGCTCTGTCGCCACAGGAGAATGGAAAGACCCTTACACGGGAGATACTCTCTACAGCTCACAAGATATCCAGATCGATCACTTTGTTCCCTTGAAGCATGCCTACATTTCTGGCGCTCACAAATGGAGCCCACAGCGACGCTGTCATTACGCGAACTTTATGGCAAACCGCTATCACCTGATTTCCGTGGATGCGTCTGAGAATATGCGAAAAAGCGATAGCGCTCCCGATGAGTATGTGCCGCCTAATCGGAATTACGTTTGTGATTACGTGGAGAATTGGCTCAAGATTAAACTCACTTGGAACCTGGTGCTGTTCTCGGAAGAGGTCGAAGCCATCGAAGACACAATCCAACGTTTTCAATGCGATGTAGTTCAGTTCAGGATGGCGGGCTGGGATCTAGCGCGAAATCGAAAAGCTTCTGATAACGTGCAAGATTCTTGTGAATCCTTTGGTACTAGGCCACGCCCAGTAAACCCTGATCAAGATCCGGGGCAAACTGGTAAAGCTAAAAACTAAATCAGTGGAAGAACCTCGAGCAGCTTTTTCATGTCCTGCGGACGAGAGACCGTGATTGTACCAATGACTTCCCCTTGAGCATTCTCGAGTGCTTTGGAGACAAGCTCCACATCCATACTCTTCTTATCGACCGTGATCATCTTCCCTTGGACGACTTTATGGTAGCCTTTATCAAAGATTGTCTTAAGCCCCTGCTTGGCGGATTCATGAGCATCAGCAGGATAAAGGTCAAAAATGGTTTTTCCAATCAGACTTCCGGGAGTATATCCCAAAACAGCATGGAGCATTTGATTGGCCATGAGAATTTTCCCTTGTGAGTCCACCGAATGCATCATGAAAGGACTTTTCTCGAAGAAACTCTCATAAATCGCAAGTTCGTTAATGACTACTTTGGATTCCTTTTGAAAGCCATCCCCACCATCCGTCAAATGGTGCAGAATATCTTTGGCCGTGATGTGCCCGATCACAGCTCCTTCTCCGTTCATCACAAATGCGCGATGCCCAGGACTGCTGACGACCTTCTTGATCACTTCCGGAAAATCTTCATATTCATGAATTAATTGAACAGGTTCAAAAAGGTCTCGGTGAAAAATGAGAGCCTCTTTTTCGGGGTGCGCTTGAAGTCTCAAAAAAGCTCGAGTGAGAGCCGCTTCCGTCAGCACTCCATGAAATCGATCCTGAGAAGCGTTGATGGCCACAAAACCTAAATCTTTTTGTTTCATCATCTGAACAGCTTCTTGCACGGTGGAATCAAAAGAAAGAACAGGGGTTCCCGTTCGCATGATCATCCTGGCTTTTTTCATCTCTTCCCCTTATTTAGTAAAACTTTGTATTCGCTTTGAAACTTCGCCCAGGTCTTGATCCACTTGACCCATATTTTGATTAATTCTTAAAAGTCTTTCTCGAATTACGGGATCAGAAACCCCTTGCGGAATTCTTGGAAAAAGATCCATCAACTCCAAGGTCATTTCCGTTCTTTTGAGAGAGAGTCTTTGAAATTCAGCCAGCTGATGAATATTAAACGTGCCGTCAGGCCCCAGACTGTTTTGAAGAGCTTCACCACTTTGACTGACTTCAGCCGCGGATCCGTACATGGATTTGATGAGATTAAAAGCTTTGGAAATGTCTTCTTTGGCTGGCGGAAATTTTTGGGTCATGACTGAAAAGCTCACGAGCATCAGCCCAACACTCAAAACGAATGAGGTCAGTAGTCTTTCCGCAATCGCACCTAACTTATCCATTTCTTAAGGGTAAAAAGAAACTATGTGACCTGTCACAAGAAAGAACCCACTTCGAACCTTTGTCTAGGATGTTCGGTTCGAAGTGGGTCCAGGGGTAGGGCTCAAAGAAGCACTCCATCTTTGGATTCTGCAGTTATCTTTTCAGCATCGACGGCCATGCGATAAGCATTGGCTTCATACTCCCGTGGAACAACACTCAAAAAGTCAGAAAAGAACCGATCGAAATCTCGGTCGAGGCGAAAAGCACGGTTCGAAACAAAGTTCTTATAGTTAGGTTTTAAAGCAAATCTCATAGGGTCTCCTCCTTGTTTATTCGGAGGGGCCGGCCCCTACACCATAAACATGAGAATGCCTAAAAAGATGTCAAGGTGATGACCTGACACCATCCATGGAGCTTGGTTTAAGCCCTTGATTCTAGACCCTAGCCATGATTCTATTTCATCCTTCAGCCCCGGTGGCGAAATTGGTAGACGCACAGGACTTAAAATCCTGGGCTTCGTTAACACGGGCGTGCCGGTTCAATTCCGGCCCGGGGCACCACTTTTAATCCTTAAAAATTCCAACGATTTACCTGATGACCTAACTAGAGCTTTCGAACTGACCTTGTCCCGAGTTCCGTTGGAGTTTGATTCGGCGGACTCCGGCTGTTTAAGCTGATTTCTCCATCGAATCAACTTTTGTTTTTAAATTCGCAATCATTTTACTCACCTGCTTGTGACCACGAAGCTTGCGCCACTTTTTCTGATTGGCCAAGATCGATGAAGCCATCCATCTCTGGATCTGATCTTTCTTCTTGGATGACTTCCAGTTCTTTACTCTGGACATTTTGT
>JBKCXY010000165.1:0-5192 GCA_046315835.1 Pseudobdellovibrionaceae bacterium
TATTATGGCTAAGGATCCCGTTGCCGTCAGTTCAGAATCCCCCTTGAAAGACGTCGCTTTTGAGATGTCTCAAAAGAAAATTGGCAGTGTGATGGTTTATGACGGGCGTGAATTTCTAGGCATTTTCACGGTGACCGATGCTCTGAACGCACTGACTGAAATTCTGAGAGAGCAGTCCTAGGTTTTAGGACTGCAATCTTGCGAGAGCTTCTTGCAAAGACACCAGCTGTGACTTGGACTGATCTAAAAGCAATCGATCTGCTTCAACCACATCTTCAGCGGCATTTTTAACAAAATTCTCATTGCCCAATCGACCCGTGAGTTGCGCGATATCTTTATTCAATTTCTCGAGCTGTTTTTGGATCCGCTTAATTTCTTCTTCGATGTCCACAAGGCCTGCCAAAGGAATAATCACCTTGACGCCTGAATTCTGAACTGCCACAGGAGCGACTGCACACTTTGCGAGGTTGCCAGCATCTCCGATATCTAAGTTCTCGACTCTTCCGAGAGTGACAATGGCATTCTTATTATTGCCAAGAATTTTCTGAACTTCTCCGTCACTGGGAGCCAGGCGAACGTTCACTTTAATGGCAGGACTGATGCGATTTTCACCGCGGATCGTTCGAACTGCAGAGATCACCTCTTTGACAATGTCGATTTCAAGGGCGGCCGCTTCACTGCCCAAGGCGAGAAACTCGCGGTCATTACGAACATTGGGATACTGATCGATGATGCAGGCCTTGGATCGCAAGGGGAGCTTTTGATAAAGCTCTTCAGTGATGAAAGGAATCATCGGGTGTAAGAGCCTCATAATTCGGTTGAGAACGTGGGCGAGCACGAGCTGAGTCGCTTCACGTTCGGGGCTCTTTGGACCATTGATGATCGGTTTAATGAACTCCAGATACCAGTCACAGAATTCATACCAAGTGAATGAATACATCGATGCTGCTGCATCTGAAAAGCGATCGTGCTCCATGGCTTCTTCCACTGTTTTTTCAACATGAGAAAGCTTAGTGATGATCCACTGATCAAAAATAGAGAGATTCGCCTTGTTCGGAAGCGCTTTCAGGCCCTGAGCAGGAACTTTGAAGTCATTCAAGGCTCCTAGGGAATACCTGGTCGCATTCCAAATTTTATTCATGAAGTTTCGATAACCTTCCACTCGCTGTTCACTGAACTTAAAATCTTTTCCTGAATGCAAGTGAGCAAGGAACGAGAACCGAAGGGCATCAGCGCCGTGCTTATCAATCATCTCAAGAGGATCCACAGCATTCCCCGTGGATTTGGACATCTTGCGGCCTTGAGAATCACGAACAAGTCCATGTAAGACCACTTGGCGGAAAGGGACGTCCCGCTTGAATTCAAGACCCATCATGATCATGCGAGCGACCCAGAAAAAGATGATGTCATGGCCGGTGACGAGCACATTGGTGGGATAGAAAGTTTTTTGAGTCTCAGTGTCTTTCGGCCAGCCCATGGTGCTAAATGGCCAAAGAGCAGAACTAAACCAAGTATCTAAGACATCTTCATCTTGTTTGATATTGTTGCTCTTACAGCTTTGGCATTCCGCAGGTGTCGCTTCTGCGACGGTTACTTCATTGCAGTCTTGGCAATACCAAGCAGGGATTCTGTGGCCCCACCAGAGCTGACGAGAAATACACCAATCTTCAATAATGTTCATCCAGTGAAGGTATACTTTTGTCCACGACTCTGGTTCAAAGCGAATGGTTCCCGATTCCACCACGCGCTTCGCAGGGGTCGCGAGGTGCTCGGTTTTGACGAACCATTGTTCAGAAAGAAAGGGCTCCACCACGGCGCCAGATCGTGAGCAATGGCCCACATTCAGCTGATGCGGTTCTTCTTTTTCGAAAAGATCCTGAGTCTTGAGGTCTTCGAGAACACGTTTGCGCGCTTCTTGAACGCTCAAGCCCTTATAGGGACCCGCATTTTCATTGAGGCGACACTGTTTGGTGAGAATATTAATGAACGGAAGATTGTGAGTCTTTCCGATCTTGTAGTCATTGAAGTCATGGGCAGGTGTGATTTTCACTACGCCTGATCCGAAGGCCTTATCCACGTAGTTGTCTGCAATGATTGGGATCGGTCTCTTCAGCAGAGGAAGGATCACATTTTGTCCAATGAGGTGCTTGTAGCGCTCATCTTCGGGATTCACGCAGACAGCAGTATCCCCCAACAGTGTTTCTGGTCGCGTGGTGGCAACAATCAAATGACCTTTTCCGTTTTCCAAAGGATAACGAATATGCCACAGAGAGCCCTTCACTTGTTTGTGTTCAACTTCAAGATCCGAGATGGCAGTTTCTAAGGGACCTGACCAGTTCACAAGTTTTTGACCGCGATAGATCCAATTTTTTTTGTAAAGGCTGACAAAAACTTTGCGGACAGCTTCCGAAACACCTTCATCCAAAGTGAAAGTCGCTCTGTCCCAGTCGCAACTGTCTCCCAGTCGTCTCATCTGTGAATAGATTCGATTTCCGTACTGGTTTTTCCATTCCCAAACTTTTTCGAGGAATTTTTCTCGTCCCAGCTCGTGGCGAGTGAGGCCTTCTTTTTTGAGTTCGCGTTCAACCACTGATTGAGTGGCGATTCCCGCGTGATCTGTTCCGGGGAGCCAAAGAGCATTAAAGCCATTCATTCGTTTGTAGCGAATCAGAGTGTCTTGAATTGAGTGATCAATCGCATGACCGAGATGAAGAAAACCAGTCACATTGGGCGGCGGAAGAATGATGGAGTAGGGAGGTTTTGTGGACTGGTCCTGGGATTTAAAATAACCAGCCTCTTCCCATTGTTGATAAATGCGGCCTTCGACATCTTGGGGGTTGTAGCGATCGGATAGTTCCATAGGGTGGAGACTAACCAAAAATGGTCAGTCTCTCAAGCTATCACATTGCATTAGTTCCTGGGTCGTTTGCGCAGACTGCGAAGCTCAATTTGCATCTCGGTTTGATCAAGCTGTTCTTGCAAAGTGGAGCCACTGGGCGATTTTTTACTGGGTGCTTTAGCGGCTGGTTTCGGCTTTGGTAAAACAAACAGACTTTGGTCGACGCCATCATCAGCTTCTTCCTTAAACTTTTCAGTGTCGGGAGTGGTTGGGCGCTGAGGTTTCGGTGATGAGAAAATTTTTGGTCCTTGGAAGCGATAGTTGAGAACGCCAAAGACATTCCATCCTGCGGCTGTGGTTTTTCCTGTGATCGTTGTTCCACCGCCGATTTGGAAGCCCCATTTGCCGCCGGCATCAGCACGGTACCAAACACGAGTTTCCAAGAGCTCGGGATTAATCGCATTAAAGCGCCGAGAGAGACCACTCAAATTGTAAGCGGGTTGGCGATCCGCCGGGGAATCTGTCTTCTCATCGTCGTAGAGTGTGGAGTAGCCCGTGAGGTCAGCACCGATCGCAAAATGCGGATGGTTGTACTCAGATCCTAAGCCAAACAGTCCAAGCCCTGCGAGACCTTCCCCGCGATGTTTGTAACCAAAATATCCAAAGTGAACAAAGGAGCCCGTTGCGAGTCGCCCGACCAGGCGACCCATAAATTCGCTCGCCCCTTCAGAGTTCAGAACTTTGTTATCATTGAGGTTCGTTTTTTCTAAGGGTGTCAGAAATGAAAACTCAGGCATGAGTTCCCAGTTTTGCTTTTCAATCATGAGCCAATCGGTACCGAAGGTTGCTGATGTAAAGCTTGAATTGGTTCGTTGGGTCGTGGGGTCTTGAGATTGGGAGTAAGCTACTTGAGATTTAAAGTAGGCGGCCCATCGTTTACTCAAGCTATAGCGAGCTCCTAAATCAGTGGTAAAAACTGAAAAGGAGTAGCCGGCTGGAAGTCGCTCAAAAGATCCGCCGCTCTTGGTGTAGTTGGCGTCTGAGGCGAAATATTGTGAAGCGAATTCGAGGTCAATCACCCCTGGGGCATAGCCACGGTATTCATCCCAAGCCATTGCCACAGAGCTCACAGAGAGAATAAGAGAGACAAATATCTGTTTCATGATTATTTATTATGGACATCGATTGTAAAGGACGCAATGAAACCCGAACAAGACCAACGAAAGTCGCAACTGGCTGTGATCTTTATGACAGTCTTTTTATTCCTTGCTGGTTTTGGCATTGTGATCCCTATTATTCCGTTACTGGGTAAAGAATTTGGCGGTACAGCTTTTCAGATTGGCGCTTTGACGGCTTCTTATTCTTTGATGCAATTCCTGTTTGCGCCTTTTTGGGGAAAATGGAGTGATCGAGTGGGGCGCCGGCCAGTGCTTTTGTTTTGTTTGGTCGGAGAAGCTTTGGCCTATGTGGTGTTTGCTCTTGCGCGGTCTTACGAAGCTCTCATGGTCGCTCGACTTTTGGCGGGCTTTTTCGGAGCTTCTATCTCGACAGCGTCGGCTTACATTTCAGATATTACACCGCCCCAGGAAAGATCCAAGGGGATGGCTTTGATCGGCGCAGCCTTTGGCTTGGGATTTTTGGTTGGACCACTGCTCGGCGGGGTCCTCAATTTGTGGGGAAGGTCCATTTGGGATATGCCGTTCGCAGGGACCACCTTCACCGGTTTTTGGGTGGCGGCTATTTGTCTTGCGAACTTTGTTTTTGCTTTCAAGTTTTTGAAAGAGTCTTTACCACCGGAAAAGAGAAAACATTCCTCTCAAGAGCGGCCAAAGCGTCTCGAAGTTCTCCTGGGCAATATCCGAAAGCCCGTTGTTGGGAAGCTGATTTTTGTTTTCTTTCTCTCTTCCTTAGCGATGTCGACGATGGAAGTGAGCTTAGTACTCTTTATGGCCGAGAAATTCTCGTGGACAGAACAGCATGTCCTGTGGGGCTTTGGCTTCATTGGTTTGATGTCAGTGATTTGCCAAGGTTTTCTGGTGCGAAGATTGCTGCCGATTTGGGGTGAAAAGCGAATGCTCCAGCTGGGTCTTGTTTCAATGGCTCTCGCATTTTCAGGAATCGCTCTTGCTCCCAATGTCTTTCTCATGGCGGGAGTGATGGTTTTGCTCGCGCTGGGCAACTCGTTCACTAATCCGTCAATTTTGGGAAGTATCAGTCTTCTCACTCCTGCAGATCAGCAGGGTGAGATTTTAGGGAGCACTCAAGGTACAGCTTCACTGGGGAGAATCCTGGGACCACTGATTGGCGGGGATGTTTACCAAATGGTGAGTCTATCGTTTCCGTTTTTAATTTC
>JBKCXY010000166.1:0-6999 GCA_046315835.1 Pseudobdellovibrionaceae bacterium
TGCTGATTAATTTCACTGGGCGTCTGCTTTCTGAATTACCAACTCCGGAAGAGGAGCTCAAAGCACTTCACGAACTCAAAGCGGCTCTTCATCGCAAACTCGAAGAAACTCATCAGTTAGAGATCTTAGAAAAAATTGATCTCCCTTTGGCTCCCATTCTTTTTGAAATGGAGCAAGTGGGAGTGGGCCTCGATCAAGAGATGCTGAAAGTTCAAAGCCAAGAGCTCGCGCAAGATATTCAAAAATTGGAAGCAAAAATTCATCAGCTTTCGGGCGAGATTTTCAATATCGGCAGCCCTAAGCAGCTGGCCCAAGTTCTCTTTGATAAATTGAAGCTGCCTCCGGGCAAAAAAACAAAAACAGGATTTTCGACAGACAATGAAGTCCTTGAAAAGCTCAAAGCCGAACATCCCATTGCAAAGCTTTTGATCGAGTACCGAGAGCTCACGAAGTTGAAATCCACCTACGTGGATGCGCTGCCACTGCTTGTGAAAGCCGACGGGCGAATTCATTCTCATTTCAATCAAGCGCTCACCACCACGGGGAGACTCTCTTCGACTGAGCCTAATCTTCAGAATATTCCGATTCGCACCGAGAGAGGGGCCAGAATTCGTAAGGCATTTAAGGCTGATGGTTCCCATCAGTTGTTGAGTGTGGATTACAGTCAAATTGAGCTTAGGATTTTGGCGCATTTTTCTTTGGACAAAAACCTGATCAAAGCATTTGAAGATGATCTCGACATTCACTCGGCGACGGCCGCCGAAGTGTTCGGAGTGGCACTCACAGCTGTAACAGCAGATCAGCGTCGCACTGCTAAGGCCATTAATTTTGGAATTGCCTACGGACAGGGGGCCTTTGGGCTTGCAGAAAATTTAGGAATTTCAAGAACAGAAGCGAGCGACATCATTAAGCGCTACTTCGCCAATTTCGCAGGTGTTAAAGATTACATCGAATCAACGATCCAGACGGCTCGAGCGAAGGGCTTCGTTGAGACTTTGATTGGTCGGCGCAGGTACATGGATGAGCTTCAGAGCAAAAATGTAGCGATCCAAAAATTTGGAGAGCGGGCTGCGATCAATGCGCCCATCCAGGGAACAGCTTCAGACATCGTGAGAAAAGCCATGATTGAAGTCAGGCCTGTGATTCGATCGAAATTGATTCTTCAAGTGCATGACGAATTAATTTTTGAAGGCCCTGAAGAGCTATTGCGTGAAGAAAAGAGTCGAATAGTTCAAGTGATGGAAAAAGTCACAACATTGAAAGTTCCACTCAAGGCGAATGCAGCGATCGGCAAAAATTGGGATGAAGCTCACTAAGGACAATCTTGATTTTGCCGGTATCTATTCGACTTCCCAGCCGACAACTTTTCCACCCTCAAAATAAACGATTTTCTTTTCGGGTTTAAATCCATCTTGGGTGGAGATGTACTTGAAATACTTCCAGCGTTCATTTCTGAACTTGGGATTACCAGAGATTTCTACACTATCAGGCTCGCCCCAACTTTGGCGAACGAGTGAAAAGGGCATCCCTAAAGCAATGTCTTGGGCTTGAATGAGGTCTTGAAAATCATTTCTTTGCAAAGTATTCCGTTCAAAGACAGCGTTTTTTTGGAGCCATTTCTGGCGAGACTCGAAGCCGGGGAGTGAGAGAAACTCAATTCTTTCCTGTTCACTTTTGAAGAGAGGTAAAACTTTCGAATACTGATCTACTTCTTTGTTCGAGATTAACATGTTCTCGAGTTGCTTCAGTCGGGCTTTATCTGAAGCCGTAACGGGTGTTGATGGCGATCCTGATTTTTCGCTTTGGACAGCGTAGCCACTGTCTGTACTTCTTTCGAACATCGAACAGGCTGTCAGGTTGAGGAGACCGAGAAGACCAAAAAGGCATAGAAGGTGGAATTTCATATCAATACCTCACTTGTTTGATGTTAAGGATTTCTCCTAATCTTGAGAATCCTCTTGCTTGCATGGAGAAGCATTTCTAGAATGAAGGACAGGCAACAGTAGTGTTTGATCTGGACTTAAGCCAAGCGAGGGAGTGTGGCAGAGAACAAACCGAATCCACCTGACCAAGTCTCCGTCGCTCTCGACGAAACTTTGGACCTTGATGGAATCGACAAAATTCTTGAAGAAGAAGATCCCGAGTTTAGCCAAACTCTGGGAGACATCTCCAAAGACAAGTCATTGTCGATTGTCGAAATTAATCTGACCGACGAAGAATCTGCTCTGGCTGAAGAAAAAGAGCGATGGGCGAACAGTCAGGGCCTCAAAAAACTGATCTATAAATTAGTTCCTTTCGTGCCTCGACTTTCTTTAATTGTTAAAAAACTGAAATTCCGCTTTTTTGCATTTTTGCGCTCAATTTGGATTCGCCTGAAAAATTTTGGATACTTCTTGGCCACGGAGGGAAAAAACAAAGCTCTCCAAAAGCTCAAGTCCGGAGGGCGAGCAACGAAAGAATCCATCGGGAGTGGCGTTAAGTCATTCACGGGGCTGTCATTGAAACTCAAATTGTTTTTATTGGCTCTGATCCTTTTTGCGGGAGGCGCGGGGTTCATTCTTTTTAAAGCATTCACTGGCCATTTAGTGCCGCCTTCCAAAGATTTGTTTCTCGTTTCTGTGGAAGAAGTTGCTGATCAAGTAGAATCCTATGATCCGACAGATCTCGAAGAGGTCGAGCCTTTCTATGATAATTTACGGGCCGCGGCCAATTTGATTCTTCTTCCGAAGATGGTCGTGAACTTAAAGCCGACCCCTGGTGTTCATCCCAATCCCATGGCGGCCTTTGAATTTTTTGTGGAGGGGATGGCTCCTGAAGTGATTGTCACGATTAAGCAAAATGAAAGTTTCGTTCGTGATTTTATTCAAAGAATTGTTGAAACGTACACTTTTCCTGAACTTGATAGTGACGAAGGGAAAAGAGCCCTTTGCGAGCGAATTCGCAATGAGCTCAATCGC
Source organism: Pseudobdellovibrionaceae bacterium (assembly GCA_046315835.1). Lineage (GTDB taxonomy): Bacteria > Bdellovibrionota > Bdellovibrionia > Bdellovibrionales > Bdellovibrionaceae > JAJTIC01. The sequence goes on from JBKCXY010000166.1 coordinate 2,958, forward strand.
CAAATTGAAGGAGCTGCCGTCAAGAGAGTCTACATCAAGACGGTAGTGCTCAAGCCCTAAGTTTCAGCAGATCGGTATTTAGGAATAAAATCACTTAAATTGATTCCGTAAGTTTTGATTCGATCGTGCAGTGTTGACTTTGGGATTCCTAATTCACTCGCTGTTTTCCTTTGATTGCCTTGGTTTGCCATGAGTCTCTTGATAATCATTTGCTTTTCAATTTCTTTGATCACAGGAAGCTGTCCTGGGGCCGTGACACCAGGGGCCGGGGCTCCGGCTTGAACACAAAGCTCTCGGTCGATCAATTGTGAAACCATGGAATCTTGAATATGCATCCGAGGGAAAAGAGCACTCGCTCTGGCCACGGCATTCTTCAACTCGCGAATGTTTCCGGGCCAGGAGTGTTTTTTGAGGGACTGAATCGCGCCGAAAGAAAAGCGAACTTTCATCGTTTTAGCAAAGTGATACAGCAGATCTTCAAAATCTTCCATCCGGTCAGCAAGCTTCGGCGAAAGCACTTGGATCACATTCAATCGGTAGTAGAGATCACCCCGAAATTCGCCCGATTGAACTTTGGCCGCCAAGTTTTGGTGAGTAGCGGCAACGATGCGAACATCAGTTTCATAGTTGCGATCAGAGCCGACGGGTCTGATTTCATTGTTCTCAAGGGCTCTTAAGAGTTTTGCCTGCAGAGGGTAAGGAAGGTCGCCGACTTCATCCAAAAAGAGAGTGCCCCCACGAGCGGCTTCGAAAGCTCCTTTACGGTCATTGATGGCCCCAGTGAAGGAGCCTTTCAGATGTCCAAAAAGTTCTGATTCTACCAATGTTTCAGTGAGAGCTGAGCAGTTGACCGAAACAAAGGGTCCTGGTTTTCGATTTGAGTTTTCATGAATTTTTTGCGCTAGAATTTCTTTTCCAGTTCCTGAGGCGCCTAATAGAAGAACTGGGAATTCTGAGCGCGCGATGTTGGAAAGCTCCATCAGCCTGGCATTCCAATTCTCATTTTTGCTAGAAAGACCAATGCTCGCTCTTTCGCGAGTGGCACACAAAGAGAAACACCAACTTTGCTCTCCAATGCGGATGATGTCTGACTCTTGAAGAATCTTTTCAAGAATGGGCTCTTCATTCACGAAAGTTCCTTGAGCTGTTCGCAGATCACGAAGTAAGACAAATTCTCCTTTATTCTCAAGCCTTGCATGGCGATCGTTCACAGTCGTGTCGCCCAGAACAACTTGGCAATCTTCGCTTCGGCCAATCATCAGACTTTGTCCGATTTCAAGAGGTTCAGATTCTTGGTTCAATGAGTGTAAGTAAAAAGTGGGCATCTTATCTCCTTTGTTTTGGAGAGTCTCGTTTGCGAGCCCTAGACCCGGGCCAAGGGACCTCTAGTCCCTTTATATTTGAGCCCTTCAGCTTGTTGCTCCAAGACTTAAGAATTCTGTCCGAATGCTAGGATTTTTGCTCAAACTCGGATATAAATTAAGTCCATGTCAGGACCTGTGAAATTCCTAAAAAGTGCCCTTCTTCCGCAAGATTATCCCGATCAAAAACGTCCCGAGGTTGCTCTGGCCGGCAGATCCAATTCCGGAAAGTCGTCTTTTTTAAATGCGATCTCAAACAGCAAAGTGGCTATGGTCAGTTCAACGCCCGGGAAGACGCGGCTTTTGAACTTTTTTGATTTTGGTCAGCACTACCGCATCGTGGATATGCCCGGGTATGGTTTTGCGTCTCGCTCAATCAAAGAAATGGAAGAATGGACTCAGGCCATCGAGACTTATATTTCTGAACGTGAAAACTTAGCGGGGCTTGTCTTGTTGATGGATATTCGACGGGATTGGACTCGCGATGAAAATCTCCTCGTGGATTTTCTGTCGCGGGCAGATCGGCCTTGCTTGGTGGTGCTCACCAAAGCCGATCAGGTCAAAAGAGGTCAGTACAAGCAGATTTGCGCAGCGGTGGAAAGAGCTTCTGGTTTGGCGCCCGTGATGGTTTGCTCTGCCAAAGATAAATTGGGCGTTAAAGAAGTTGAGGATTTTGTGTTCAAGCATTGGGTAAAGCCTGCGCTGGACTCAAAAGGTAAAGAATGAGCCGAGTGGTCGGAGTCATTCCCGCAAGATTGGGAGCGACACGTTTTCCGGGGAAGCCTCTCGCCCTGATCCAAGGCCTCGAGATGATTCGTTGGGTGATCCGCGGGGCAAAAGCTTCCAAACTTTTGAGTGAAGTGCTTGTGGCCACTGATGACGAAAAGATCGGGCAAGCCGCACAGAAAGAAAATGTGCGTTTTGTGATGACAGATTCACGCCTGCCATCAGGAACTGATCGCATCTATGCTGCGACAAAAAATGAAAATTGGGATTATGTGATCAATATTCAGGGTGACGAACCTCTCATGCAGGGCTCACTGATTGATTCTTTGATTGCACCTCTACTTGCAGACAAGAGTCTTGAAATGTCCACGCTCAGTGGGCCTCTGCCCATCGAAGACGTGAATAATCTCAATTCCGTGAAAGTCCTGATGAACCTGAAATCGGATGCCATCTATTTCAGCCGCTTTCCCATCCCATTTTCCAGAGTTGCCGCTGAAGAGTCTTCTTTGGAGCACCTGAAGCAAACGGTGGGAAAACACATCGGGATGTATGGCTACCGATCAGATTTTTTAAAGCTGTTTTGTGGAACGCAACCGAGTCGACTTGAAAAGTTAGAAAGTCTTGAGCAGCTGCGTGCTTTGGAATTGGGTGCTCGGATTCGTGTCGTGACCACTAACGAAGTGAGTGTGGGAGTGGATGTTCCTGAAGATATTTCTCGAGTTGAAAAAATATTAGCGGAGAAGCTATGAAAAAAAGAAAACCAGTCAAATTATCAAATAAAAAATCGACGTCAGTGAAAGTTTCCACTCAAAAGTCGACTAAAAAGGGTTTTCAGCAAAAATTTATTTTTGTGACCGGTGGTGTGGTTTCTTCGATTGGAAAAGGCCTCACAGCAGCCAGTCTGGCTGCACTTTTGGAAGCTCGCGGTTTGAAAGTCACACTGATGAAGTGTGATCCTTATCTCAATGTAGATCCGGGCACGATGTCACCTTTTCAGCATGGCGAAGTTTATGTCACAGAAGATGGGGCTGAAACTGATTTAGATCTCGGGCACTATGAGCGATTCACTTCGCAAAAGCTTTCGAGAAGCAATTCCGTCACCACGGGACAGATCTACGACACAGTGATTTCCAGGGAGCGTCGAGGCGATTACCTGGGTGGAACAGTTCAAGTCATTCCGCACATTACTGATGAAATTAAAACCCGCATTCATGAAGCCGCTCAGGGCTCGGAAATTACCATCGTGGAAATTGGTGGAACGGTGGGGGATATCGAAAGTTTGCCCTTTTTGGAAGCTGTTCGCCAAATGCGAGTGGATTTGGGAGCACACAATTCATTACTGCTGCATGTGACTTATGTGCCCTACATCGCAGCGGCAGGTGAGCTCAAGTCAAAGCCCACCCAACACTCAGTAAAAGAACTCCGTGAGATTGGTTTGCAAGCAGATCTTTTGGTTTGTCGAACTGAAAAGCCGATGGATCAAAATATTAAAAGCAAGATTGCTCTATTTTGCTCGGTGAAGCCAGAGTATGTGATTTCCGCGGCCGATGCTTCCACCATTTATGAAGTTCCATTGATGTTGCACAAAGAGAAGCTCGATGAGCATGTGGCGGAGCTTCTGAATTTATGCGCAGAAAAGCCTCAGTTGAAAGGCTGGGAAAACATCGTGCGTGTTTTGAAGAAGCCTGCGAAGGAAGTTCGTATTGCTGTTGTGGGTAAGTATGTGGATCTCAAAGAGTCTTACAAGTCTCTCAACGAATCCATCGTTCATGGTGGAATTGCCAACAATTCGAAAGTGGAAATTGTTTATATCGATTCCGAAAAGCTGAATGAGAAGAACTTGAGCCAAGTGCTGTCGCAAGTAAATGGAATTTTAGTTCCCGGGGGCTTTGGCCCACGAGGGGTTGAAGGGAAAATGTTGGCGATACAGTATGCTCGAGAAAAGCAGATTCCAT
>JBKCXY010000167.1:0-4109 GCA_046315835.1 Pseudobdellovibrionaceae bacterium
AAAAGAGTAAAAGAATTCTGCGGTAACCGATTGAATATCCCCGAAAAAGCTGAATAGCCTGGGCTAAGGTTCGCAACTCTTTGCCCCCTCAGCGAGGGAAAAATCATTCCCAAAGTTAAAGTCACTGACAGCCTCAAGAAGGATATCAAAGAATGCGCTGACGAGATCAAGAAGCGCCAGAACCAGAAATAATCCGGAAACTTTTCTATTTTTTTGGGGAAACCACCAGCGTGATCCCCTCGTCGCTGATCTGAATGAGTCTTTTCTTATAGAGATGACCAAGAGCCATCTTGAACTTTTTTTTGCTAACACCAAAAGTGTTGTAGATCACTTCTGGTTCTGTTTTATCAGTGATCGGAAGAAAGCCATTTTTACCACGAAGGGTGGAAAGTATTTGCTCTGAAAGATCCCCAGTTCCAAAATTGCCGAAGGGTTGAAGGATCAAATCAATCTGCCCATCTTCTCTGACTTTCTTGATATAGCCGGGAAGCTCTTGGCCGACCTGCAGCCGCTCAAAAATTTCATTATGATAAAGTAGACCCTCATCTTGATTGTCGATCAGAGCCACAAACCCCAGATCCGTTTCCCGATCAATCACAAGATTCACTTTTTGGTTAGGCTGGTATTTTGGAGTTGTCATGGCAGAGGATGTACCCTGTGAACTCACAAAATGCTAGCGCCAGAAGAAAGGATTTTTAGCTGGAAGAGAAAATCTTTGACATTAAAATGGAGCTCAGGTGTTCTGTGGTCTATGAGATGGCTGGCTTTAATGATTTCATTCTATTTTGCGCTGAGTGCAATGCCTGCCCTTTCGGCCGTTATTCATCAAGACTGCCACCAAAGCAAACAAACTCATGACCAGCAACATAAAGATCCTTCTAAGACAAGCCGCACACCTTCGAAGCCTCATCACTGTATGAGTTGTTTTTCAACCCCTCTCTTGATTCTTTCCCCGATCACTTTTGTATTGACGACTATTGATTCCCACAACTCCACAGCTCCTTCAAAACTCATCACGCAAGTGATCCTCGAACGTCCGCTAAGACCTCCCCTCTCTTAAACCAGATTTCTTGCTTTAAGATTCCCTTGGCGACTTTTTTGGAGGAAATATGTTGGATCAATTGATCCGTCTTGCACTCAATAAACGATTAACAACGCTCGCATTGGCATTTGTTCTTGTTGTTTTGGGAAGCTTTTCGTTAAGCAAACTTCCCGTCGATGTTTTTCCAGACCTCAACAAACCCACGGTCACCATTCTGACGGAAGCTCACGGCAAAGCCCCTGAAGAAGTGGAAACCCTGGTGACTTTGCCGATTGAGGCTCAGCTGAATGGACTCCCGGGACTGACAGCCATTCGCTCGACTTCGGGTGTTGGGCTCTCGATCGTCTATGTTCAATTTGAGTGGGGCACCGACATTTTCAGATCACGCCAGCTGGTTTCTGAAAAGCTCAGCCTCGCTCGTGATCTTCTCCCCGAAGACGCACAGCCCATGATGGGACCTATCTCCTCACTGATGGGGCAAATTCAGCAAATTGCTCTCTATCCAGAAAATGATTCCATAGACCCTATGGAGCTTCGAACCATCGCCGAGTGGATCATTCGCCCGAGACTGCTGACGATCCCAGGTGTCGCTCAAGTGATTCCGATGGGGGGTGGATTGAAACAATACCAGATCCTCGTTTCGGCAGAGAAAATGAATCTGAAAGGTCTCACGATCGAAGATCTTGATCATGGTTTAAGGAAGATAAGTCAAAACACCACGGGTGGTTACCTCAATCAAGGCTCAGAGGAACTTTTGGTTCGAAATATCGGCGTCGTCACTTCGGTGGAAGATATTAAGAACACAGTGGTTGGCCTTCACTTTGGTCGCCCGGTGCTTCTTTCAGACATTGCCGAAATCAAAATCGCACCCGCTCTGAAGCGCGGTGACTCCAGCTACAACATGAAACCCTCAGTGGCGATGGTGATTCAGAAACAACCTAATTCTGACACCGTTGCCATAACAAAGAGCATCGAGAAAGCCATTGCCGAGATCAAGGGTTCTCTCCCTCCCGGAGTAGGAATTACCACAGATGTATTTAAACAATCGAATTTCATCGAGGCCTCCCTGAGAGGAATTCAGGGGAAACTGATTTTCGGAGTGATTCTCGTTTTTGTGGTGCTCTTTGTCTTTTTAGCTAATTTGCGAATGAGTCTCATCACGCTCACGGCCATACCCTTATCTTTCTTAATTACTTTTATTGTCTTTCGTTACTTGGGGCTGACGATCAATACGATGACCTTAGGAGGCCTCGCGATTGCGATTGGGGAACTCGTTGATGATTCCATTGTCGATGTGGAAAACGTGTTTCGACGTCTCAGGGAAAATTCTCTTCTGGAAAAACCAAAAAACGTGCTTCGAGTGATCTTTGAAGCGTCCAGCGAAGTGAGAAATTCGATTGTCACAGCGACGATTATTATCTGTCTGGTTTTTATCCCCTTGCTCAACTTGACGGGACTTGAGGGGCGGCTCTTTACACCTCTGGCGATCGCTTACTTAACAGCTCTCATTGCTTCTCTGGTCGTCTCACTGACTGTCACGCCTGTGCTGTGCTACTTTCTTCTTGGTCGGTCAAATCTTAAAGAACACCCCGAAACGAAGTTTGTTTTAAGACTTAAGGAATGGGATTCAAAACTCCTTCACTTCTGTCTAGATCGCCCAAAACCGATTCTTGCGGCCACCATCGTCCTCTTTCTGATGGCACTTTCATTGATTCCATTCATGGGCAAAAACTTTTTGCCTGATTTCAATGAAGGGACAGCCCTCGTTTCTGTGGGAGCCAAGCCAGGCGTGAACCTCGTCGAGGCCAATCGCATTGGTCTTGAAGCCGAGCGCCTTATCCTCGAAGTCCCAGAAGTAAAGTCTGTCTCAAGAAGAACCGGCCGAGCCGAAAAAGATGAACATGCCATGGGGCTCAATGTCAGTGAGATCGATGTGGATTTTAAAAAAGATATTTCTCGCTCTCGAGAAGAAATTCTTGATGATATCCGGAAGCGGCTCGAAGTTTTTGAAGGGATGAATGTGAGTGTTGGACAGCCCATCGCCCACTTGATCGACCATATGTCATCGGGGGTTGCCGCTCAAATTGCGATTAAAATTTACGGGCAAGATCTCCAAGAGCTTCGTTCAACGGCCATGAATGTGAGATCAGCCATTCAAGAAATTCCGGGACTGGTTGATATCAGAGTCGAGCAACAAGGTCTTTTACCGCAATTGAAAATTCATGTTCTCAGAGACTTAGCCGCAGAATTTGGATTGTCTGCAGGAGAAATCACGGCAACACTGGAATCAGCACTGAACGGCGATGAGATAGCCCAAGTGATCGAAGGTCAAAAGTACTTTGATGTGTTCTTTCGCTATGATGATCAGTCCCGCGACAATATCGAAAACATCCAGAATCTCATTTTAACCATCCTTCCTGATGGTCGAAAAGTCCGAGTCTCAGATGTTGCCGATGTTTTTGAAACCCAAGGTCCCAATGAAGTTAATCGAGACAACGGACAACGGCGAATTTATGTTTCGGCAAATGTTTCAGGGCGAGATCTCGTTTCTGCTGTGGAAGAAATCAAAGCTCAAGTAGCACAAAAAGTGAAATTTCCCATTGGCACTTATGCTGTCTATGGGGGGCAATTTGAAGCGCAAGCCAGTGCCACGCGAAATATATTTATCTTCGGAAGCTTTTCCTTGCTTGCCATCGCTTTTTTACTTTTCGCTCAATTCAAGTCAAAAGTCATTGTAGGACAAATCATGCTCACGATCCCTTTTGCGTTTATTGGTGGACTCTTTTTGCTCTTTTTGGTTGATCGAAACATCACCATCGCAAGCCTGATTGGATTTATCACTCTCAGTGGTATCGCCTGTCGAAACGGGATCATGATGATTTCTCATTATTTACACTTAATGAAGCATGAAAATGAACAATTCCGTCGGCAAATGATCATCCGAGGATCCTTAGAAAGACTTGTTCCGGTCCTCATGACTGCTTTTGTGGCAAGTCTTGCCCTTCTCCCTTTGGTTTTTGCCCGAGGACAAACTGGAGGTGAAATTCTTCATCCAGTGGCTTTAGTG
>JBKCXY010000168.1:0-7249 GCA_046315835.1 Pseudobdellovibrionaceae bacterium
TAAGACAGCCATCATCGAAAGAGAATTTCTTGGCGGTGTTTGTTTGAATGTGGGCTGTATTCCGTCCAAAGCCATGATCTCTGCCACTCATTTTTTGCATAAAGCTCAGCACGATGCAGGAACTATGGGGATTGAGATCAAGAATATTTCTGTCGACATGAAGAAGCTGGTGGGATGGAAACAAACTGTCTGCGATAAAATGTCGGGTGGCGTGAGCCAGCTTCTCAAAGGGAACGAAGTGACTGTTTTGAAAGGTGAGGCGACTTTCAAAAACTCAAAAGAGCTGCAGCTGACTTCGTCAAAGATTTCTGGATCAGTCACCCAAACAGACACCATCACGGCAAAGTATTTTATCCTAGCCAATGGGTCTCGCCCCATTGAAATTCCAGGCTTTCCTTTTGACGAAAAGGACATCGTATCCTCGACGGGCGCTTTGGCTTTTGATTCGATTCCTAAGAAAGTCGTGGTGATTGGCGGTGGTTACATTGGCCTTGAAATCAGTGGATATCTTTCTAAGTTAGGATCCGAAATCACAGTGGTCGAAGCAGGCCCCGCCGTCCTCAATGGTGTGGTGGACCCTGAGTGTGCACAAGTGGTCGCCAAAAAATTGAATAAACAAGGCGTGAAAGTTCTTTTGAATGCCAAAGCCAAAGGGCAAAAGAAAACCAAAGACGGTTTCGAAGTCACCCTTGATGTGGGCGGCAAAGACGAAGTCCTGAAAGCTGATAAAATCATCGTAACTGTGGGCCGTAAGCCCAATTCAGATCAAGCGGGAATTAAAGCCGCAGGTCTTGCCATTGATGAACGTGGTTTTGTGAAAGTGGATGCTCAACGCCGCACCAACGTCCCCCACATTTTTGCGATTGGTGATGTTTGTGGTCAACCGATGCTCGCGCACAAAGCTTCTCATGAAGGCGTCTTGGTCGCAGAAGTCATTGCTGGAAAAAATCGGGTTTACGACGCAAAAACAGTTCCTGCAGTGGTGTTTACGGATCCAGAAATTGCAGCGGCTGGAATGATGGAATCGGAAGCCAAAGCCAAGGGCTACCAAGTCATGGTGGGTAAATTTCCATTTGCAGCGAATGGCCGTGCTGTTTCGCTGATGGAAACTGAGGGATTCGTGAAAATGATTGCGGACCAAAAGACTCATATCCTTTTGGGAGTGCATATCGTAGGACCTGAAGCTTCGAATTTAATTTCAGAAGCTGTGCTTGCCATTGAAATGGGTGCACGCATTGAAGATCTGGCGTTGTCGATTCATCCTCATCCGACTTTGGGTGAAAAGATGATGGAAGCGGCGGAAGCGACTTTAGGGCACGCAATTCACATCATTCAAAAACCGTTAGGAAAATCTGCGGGAGCTCAGGCTCACAAGTAGGGCTGATCATGCTTGAATTTCAAAACTGGGGCCTCCTCGACTATGAAGAGGCTTTCAAAAGGCAGGAAGAGCTCGCTGAAAAAGTCGCCTTGGAGAAAAGCCAAGGCATTCTTGTTTTTTGCACCCATCCCCCGATCGTCACGCTAGGGCGAAAGACCCAAGAGGGTGATGTCTATGATTGGGCGGGCCCCATCAAAGAAATCAACCGGGGTGGCCGGGCCACCTATCATGGACCCTCGCAATTGGTGGTTTATCCGATTTTGAATCTAGCGTATCAGGGGAAGTCGCCGGACATTCATCGCTACTTGAGAAATTTTGAAGACAGCATCGCCGAAGTGATCTCGAGTTATGGCATCACTGCCGTGGGAAAAACTCTGCAAGCCAAACCCGATGGTGAGCGAGAAGAGGAAACCGGGGTTTGGGTGGGTTCACAGAAAATTGCTTCGCTGGGAATTGCTGTCAAAAAATGGGTCACTCTTCATGGAGCAGCCATCAACTTAGATGAGGACTCTCAAGCTTTTTCGGGAATGAAACCTTGTGGTTTTACCAAAGACACCATGGTGAGCCTTGAAAAAGTCATTGGGAAAAAAGTCGACCGAAAAATGTTCGAAGAGCTGTTGAGAAACAAGCTCCTCGAAAGCCTTTGCACGTGATGCAAAATCTTACGACTTAACCGCTTCTTTCATCATGATCGTGGCTTCACCTTTAACGCAAAGTTCACCCTTTTGATTTTTGACGAGAGTCTCAATAATCGCGAGACCTCTTTCTTCACGCAATTGAAGAACAGTGACTTCAACGATGGCTGTATCACCAATGAAAAGTGGATGAGTGAATTTCAATGTCTGCCCGAGATAAATTCCACCAGGACCAAGCTGCATCCCGAGAACTCGGGAAATCAATGCGGCCGAAATCATTCCATGGGCGATTCTTCGACCAAAACGAGTTGATTTAGCAAACTCATCATCCAAATGAATGGGGTTTTTATCACCAGAAAGATCAGCGAACTGGCGGACCATTTCGTCTGTGATGGGAACTTGCTCGACGATTTTATGACCAACGGAAAATGACATGGAAAAACTGTAGCGAGAACACCACAGGTTTTCAAACGCTAATTCAAGGCAAGGCACTGCAGCTTACGCTGCGGGTTGAAGGGCTTGGCGAGTATTCTTCTCTCTCCACTCATGGAGCTTCTGCTGGCCGAGCGGAGACTTCAGCACTTCGTAGACTTGGATTAGAGTGTCTGCAGTTCCATCAGTTCTTGGCAACGCAATCTGCAACTTGCTCTCTAACAAACGAATAAAAACTGACTCAAAACCCTGTCCCTTCAGCAGAACGCCGTCCTCTCACTACCTCACTCTCTCGAGAAAAAAGGGAACTTTGTCTGAAGTATTGTGCGGATGCTTAGGCCATAAAATTTCACCCGTGTCTGATTTAAAAAAGCTCAAGAGATTTTCAGGAGCAGCAAAACTTTTCTCGATGATCACTTGCCCTGAGGGAACATACGTCATGGGAATTGTGATCACTTCGGTGGACTTGCGATATTTTTCTAAATTGTCGATCTGTTCCCATTTCAGCCATTGGCGGTAAGCATCTTTCTCAACGACAGCTTGTACAAAAGAACTTTGCTCATGGTAGACGAACTTACAGTTCAGCGAATGAGCTTTCTGAGGGCTTTTTCGATGATCCAAAACCTTTAGCAGCTTCAGTACCAGGGTTAGGGCATGACTTTACAGAATATTTGCAGCCAGCTCAGCGAGAGCTGATCTTTCACCTTTGGTCAGAGTGACGTGTGCAGCAATGGGGTGCCCCTTAAAGCGCTCCACGGCATGAGTGAGTCCTGAGTTCGCTGAATCCACGTAAGGATTATCGATCTGGTAGACATCGCCTGTGAGAATCACTTTGGTTCCGCTACCCGCCCGAGTGATGATGGTTTTAATTTCGTGAGGCGTGAGGTTCTGCGCTTCGTCCACGATCAAGTACTGCTTAGGGATGGAACGACCACGAATGTACGTGAGCGGCTCGATATTGAGCATGCCTTGATTGATCAGCTCTTGAGCGCGACCTGACGCTTTTTTATCAGAGCCCATCAAAAATTCGACGTTATCAAAAATCGGCTGCATCCAAGGATTCAATTTTTGTTCGATATCTCCTGGAAGATATCCGATGTCTCTTCCCATCGGAAAAATAGGCCGGCTCACCAGAAGCTTTTGAAATCTTCCTTCATCCAAAGTTTTATGAAGACCAGCTGCAATTGCAAGCAGGGTCTTTCCTGTTCCCGCTTTACCAACCAGTGAAACCATCAGAATTTCATCATTGAGAAGACAATCAAGAGCGAAAGCTTGCTCGGCATTGCGTGCATGAATTCCCCAAATTCCATTGGGCACTGTAATTAAAGGAACAATGGCACCTTCAGCGGCGGAAAATCGCCCAATAGCTGAATGGTTCGGATTGGATTTGTCTTTCATGATCACGTATTGATTCGCAATGAGCTTCACCTCGGGGACAAATTTCTTGTCCTGGTAAAATGCATCAATCTGTTGAGGGGTTAGTTCAATATCTTGATAGCCTTCATACATGTCTTCTTGATCGACACCATCTGGCTCGTAATCGGTTGCAACGACACCGAGGACATCGGCTTTGATACGAAGGTTGATATCTTTCGTGATCAACTCAACTTTAATTCTGGGAAACTGCTTTTGCAGAGTCATCGCTGTGGCGAGGATGCGATTGTCGGCTTTCTCCTGGTCGAATTCTGAGGGAAGTCCCGCCATAGCAAAGTCCGCATTGATGTGAACAATCGTTTCCGAGTTCTCAAGCTGAACACCATGAGCGAGGCTCCCCTTTTCTCGGAGCATATCTACAAAGCGCGAAAACTGACGAGCATTTCGCCCGTTCTCACCTGGATCACGTTTGAAACGATCCACTTCTTCGATGACAGAAATTGGAATATGAACATCGGCATCCTTAAATTTTGTGATGGCTTGTGCATCAAACAAGATGACGTTCGTATCAATGACAACTTTTCTTCTTTTTGCTGTTTTGGTGCCGTTGGTTTCTTTTGCCAAGATCTTTCCTCCATGAAAAGACTTAAAGACTAGCCTTAAGTCTATTCGACAGGTTTTTTAAGATCTTGTCTATTTAAAACTCTTTAGGAATTGATATTTGAAACTAAAAGATCCCCGCGGTCATTTCTAAGTCCTGCAGAGACAGTTTCAATGAACTTGACGAAGTGATAAAGAGCTTCGTCATTGAGGGTTTCTTTGAGGAATTCGACCCCATGACGGTATACGCCTTCATCTTTGATATGAGTGACATGGCGCACTTTCACAGTGAATGGAAAATAAGTTTGGTGGTTGAGATAAACTCGCATGGAGATTTCTTCCCCCGCTTGAAACTGACCGCGAGCTTCTTCGAGGTCAAAAGAAAGACCTTTCTCGGTAATATCAAAGAGAGTCACTTTCATCAGCCCCATTCCAGGGACGATCGTGTGGACCGCAATGAACTCAGTGAGAATCGTTCTTTTGACCTGACGGCGATCAGCTTTCAGAATCTCTTGGCGCATTTCAGAGATACTCACCACATCCGCGGCGTCAGTTTGCACTCCGCTTGTGTTTCTGGACTTAAGACGAGCTTTCAAATCGATGACATTATTATTAGAACTCATGCACCCCACCCCTTTGAGACAAAGTACTCATCGGCGCTTTCCTGTTTCGCTTTAGAACACTGATAAGAAATTTGGATCTTTGTCTCAAGGTGAGACGACAAACTGTTTTAACTTGAATGAGGACGAAGGTCTGGCCTTGCGATCAAGACTGATACAAAGAGGGCTCTATGATGGTCCAGGATGAGCCAAGTCCTCGGACTTTCTTAAAATTCTGGTTAAGTTCTAAATCTGAGGCGCCGATCAGTAGTTCATGGAAAAGAAAAACATTTTCAAAGTTTTATCAGCATTGACGACAACTCTAGCTAGTTTCAGCTTGCTCACTGCCTGCTCAGGAGGATCTGGAGACGTTGAAGTCTCAGGGGGTTCTAGTCTGACAGGATCAGTTAGTTATTACGCGGTAACAGCTGCCTCTGGGAAAAATGTCTCAGGCACAGCTCCAACGCTGATAACCAATGGAACAACGATGACGGTACAAGGAACTTGTGCTCGAGGGGTTTCAGGGGCTAGAGCCACAGTGAACGGCACACCGCAAACCTTTGTGTCGTGTGACTCTTCGGCTTTCTTCAACTACTCATTGCCGATTCCAACAGAAGGTGCTTCTGCCAATACTCTGGTTTTTGAAGCAACTGACTCCAGCGGGAATGTGCTCTCCGGTTCAACAGGGTTCACCCTGACTGTGAGCCGAGATACCATTGCTCCAGTCCCAGTTAACATTTCAGTGACTGGCGGTACTCCTGCAAGTGTCACTGCGGGAACTACTCAGGCGATCGCAACTGTGAATGACAACATTCTCTTAGAAAAAACCGGAATTAGCTCTGATGCCGTGACTGTTCGTATCATTGGAAATGGTGAAACAGTAGATACGGCTGTGTCTGGGTCCGCTTGGTCCTACACGGCTGCAAACCTTCCTTCTGGGGTGATGATTTCATTTGATGTGTATGAGTTGGATGCTGCGGGGAACATTTCTTCGGCGACCACTCTTCAGGTGACCTCAACTCCGACTGTCCTTCTGTCGGGATCTCAAATGTCTTTTGGGATTGAAGTTGCAACTTCCACTGCGGGTGACGGTCTACAAATTGAAGCAACGGTTGCCGCGCAAGCCTTTAGTACAGGAGTTCAAACTGTAGCTACCGGAGTTAACGGATATACTGGTAACATCAGTATCGTAAGTAATAGTAGATAAAGAGGTAACAATGAAAAAACTATTTTGCACAAAGATTGCGTTAACAATAGCAACTCTGTTTGCTGGTATCGCTCATGCAGCTCCTACGATCAATGTTGTCACTGTACAGGGTTTGGTTAAAAGAACCAACAACACCTACGTGAGCGAGACGTCTTTTAATGGTGTGTTTGCGGTGATGGATGGATCGACATGCTTGTGGGCAAAAGCTGTCACAAGTGTTCCTCTGTCGAACGGATATTTTTCGACTTCATTATCTGGGCTCGGCGATAACGTGACTGCAGGAACATTCGGTTCTCATCCAGCCTCAGGTGATAGAACTCTTTGTACTAACAACTATTCTGCAGTGACATTGAATAGCGCTTTGATCGCAGGTGCGACGGGTGCACTGAAAGTAAAAGTTTTCTTTACTTCGGCTGTGGACACAAGCAAATACCCAGCCTATGACATCACAATCGGTGGAGCACCTGTTGCGATGGTTGCCGGTGGATTGACAGGATACGGCACTAACAGTGTGATCGTTTCGAACTCAAGTGGGATTACAGCTGCAGTTCCGATTACAGCAGGACAATTCTTGGGATTCAACGGAACGAACTTAGTATCGATGGCTCCGAGTGCAGTATCGGCGACAGGAACTGGTGCGATTTCTCTTGCAGGATCCGCGGGGATCAACCTCACGTCCTCTTCAAGCGGAATTACGATGAGTGCTACCACTGGTGGGATCAGCTTGAGTGCGGGAACGGCGGCAGGTGCGATCACTGCTTCAGTGAACGGAACTCAACAATTGTTACTCAATACCAACGGTGTGACGATTGGTTCTGGCGGTACCGCGATCCGAAGGATTACTATTGCAACGACTGGATCTATGTCAGCTACAACTGTGGGTGCAGGTCTGATGCAATCTGTGACAGTCAACGTTGCAGGAGCTTCCGGATCTGAAATGGTTAACTGCTCCCCTACCACGAACCCTGCCACCACTAACTTGGTTAGAACTTTCAACATGAATGGCACGCAACTCATTATTCGC
>JBKCXY010000169.1:0-3898 GCA_046315835.1 Pseudobdellovibrionaceae bacterium
GTTTCCTGCGCCTGTGAGGGTAAGATTCTTGCCCTCACAATTTTCTGCAAACGCAGGCGAATACTTTTGATCATTCAAATGATTATTCTGACATCTCTGTCTCTAAGAGAAGTCCTGTCAAATGCTTCAACAAAATTTCAAAAACTAGACTCAAAAAAATCTCGAAATATTCCGTTCTGATACATAGGTGATGATAAACCCCAGTGACAGAATGTCGCTGTATGCCAATCGGATGGCGCAAAATCAAGGAGGATCTGGCCATGCAAGGAGGATGAAATGGGATTACGAATTGCTACTAACGTAGCCGCGCTCAACGCGCACAAGAATCTTGGAGTGAATAACTTATCCATGAACCGCTCACTCGAAAGAATGAGTTCCGGATTAAGAATCAACCGAGCTTCTGATGATGCTGCCGGGCTTGCGATCTCTGAGAACTTAAGAGCTCAGATCCGCGGACTCAGGCAAGCAGATAGAAACGCGAACGATGGAATTTCTCTCGTTCAGATCGCAGAAGGAAGCTTGAATGAAGTTTCCAATATGTTGATCCGACTCAGAGAACTTGCTGTTCAAGCCTCATCAGACACAATCGGTGACACTGAAAGACGATTTGTCGATGTTGAGTACCAACAGCTGAAATCAGAGATTCAGCGAATCACCGAAGCAACGAACTTCAACGGCTTTGACCTGTTGAACGGAACTGGTGGAGTGATCGATATTCAGGTTGGGGTGAAAAACAATCCTTTCCAGGATCGAATTTCATTTAATGCTTCAGCTGCGAACACAACGCTTGAGTCATTGGGAATTGTTGGCGAACAAGTGGCTTCTAAAGAAGGTGCACAAACTTCTTTGGATGTGATTGATAATGCGATGGTTTCTGTGAATGCAATTAGAGCCAACTTTGGAGCTCTTCAGAACCGTCTCCAATCAACTTCTCAGAACTTGAAGATTGCTGATGAAAACTTTTCAGCAGCAAATTCACGAATCAGAGATGCAGATCTTGCTGCCGAGAGCTCTGAACTCATGAGAAACAACATTCTTCAGCAAGCCGCTGTGAGTGTTCTGTCTCAAGCGAACAGTTACCAGCAGATGGCGTTGAAATTGTTAGGATAGTTTCAATAAAAAAGGGTAGGTGAGATCACCTACCCTTTAATTTTTCTTGAACCGGTCTCTCTATTTCTTCAAATATTCCGAGAGAGCTTGATTGGATTCACTTGCTGATCCGAGTTGACGGGTGAGAACTTCAACCCAAGAGCCAAGCCTGGGCTCCCATCATGGCTTCACCAAATCGGCAGAAGGGGATCTCATCGACCTTGGGCAGAGAAACTTGAATAACTCAGAACTGGGCATCGGCCAAAAGACAAGTTCGAATGAGGGGGTAAACAGAAATTCCGTCCGATTTCCTTTTTTTCTCTATTGAGTCAGGTAGTTAGAGGACGGCATTCTGCTGAAGGGACAGGATTTTGAGTCAGTTTTTGATTTCAGAGGTTTGGCTTCGTTTTTTCTTTAAGGAAGCTTTTGGCGCTCTTGAAGATGAGCTCTTTGCGATCACTGTTCATCTTATCCAGGGTTCGCACCATCATATTAAGACGCGGATTCTTGCCGTAAAAATCGCGGTGCTTGTCGATGAATCGCCAGTAGAGTCCATCGACGATGTCGCACCAATCGCCTTTTTTATAGTCATTGGACATTTTCAGATAATAATTGCTTCCACAGGTATAAGGCTTTGTTGCAAAGATGCCGCCGTCACTAAAAAGGCTCATGCCAAAGACATTGGGTCCCATCACCCAATCCGAAGAATCCACATACATTTCCATAAACCAACGATGGCACTCCAAGGGGTGAATTTCTGAAAGGTTCATCATATTTGAAATCACCATCAGTCTTTCAATGTGGTGATTGTAGGCCAAGCGATCGACTTTTTGGATCGCATCATCCAGAGGTGGAATTCCGGTCGTTCCATTGTACCAATCTTGGGTGAGTCCTCTCTTGTTCTTAAAGAAGTTGAGGTTTTCTTGTTTCTCAGAAAAATTTTGATAAATACCGCGGACGAATTCACGCCAACCGATGACTTGGCGAAGGAAACCCTCCACAGAGTTCAAGGGAACTTTGTGTTCTTTATGATGATAAAGAGCTTCTTTCACAATTTGGTCAGGCGTGATCAATCCAACATTCATCATGGGCGAGATGGCCGAGTGATAGACAAAATCAGATCTGGGAGTGATGGCATCTTCGTATTCACCAAAAAGAGAAAATCTCTGTTTGAAAAATTGCGAAGCCCATTTCTGACTGTCTTTTCTGGTTGTGGGGACCCAAAAATGATCCAGAGAGCCTGGGTGATCAGCGAAGCGTTTGGAGACGAGTTTGAGCACCTCTTCATCAATGGAGTCTCGCTTGGTCTTTAATGGCTCTGGAGGCTTCAAGTCAGAAGGAAGCTTCAGCCGGTTTTCAGTGTCATAGCTGAATTGTCCCCCGACTGGCTTTCCCTGAGAATCCATCAGAATTTTTGTCCGTTTTCTTTGGCCTTCATAGAAAGTCTTCATGAAAGGCTTCTTTGATTTCTTTAAGTAGGCAAAGAATTCTTCGCGAGTTGTCAGGAATTGCGGATTCGGAAACACCTGCAGTTCAAGATCATGTTTTTGACAGAGGTCATTAATCCTTGATTCCATAAACTTGTCTTCAATCTCAAAGACAGTGAGCTTGGAGACTTTTTCCTTTTTCAAAAAAGCGAGGAGCTGTTCTTCGTAGGATTTACCTTTAGCGCTTTCGGTGAGGGGGATGTAATGAACTCTGTAGCCCTCGGCCTTCAGTTCCTCGGCATAATGCCTCATCGCGCTCAGAAAGAAGGCGATTTTGATTTTATGAAACCGATAGTAGGTACACAACTCCTCATGCTCGAGCATGAAGATCAGTGAATCTTTCTTATTCAAAGGCAAGTGCTTCGGCTCAAAAAGCTGACTGCCAAAAACGATATGAACGGCACTCATGGGGTTTTAAAAATTTCTTTCGAGAGCTCAGAATGAATCATCAAATCCAGAGCGTCGGATGCTGAGCACACCATTTCTTCCAAGTCTTTTAAACGCTCCGGATGAATGTAAGCACGGCCGCGCTCTTCCTTGGACAAAGCTTTCAGCGAACTGAGTGATTTTTTCACATTGTCCATCATCACTCGTTCACGATTTCTCATCACATCAGTGATCACTTTCATGAGATCTGGATTAGCTCTCAGATAAAGGGTCCGCTTGTTTCCTTTGCAGTCCACCAAAATAACATTGTAGTGCAAGAGATCCTTCACAGCGAGACTCACCAAAGCTTTAGAAACTTTCAGTCGCTTGACCAAAGTGGTCGCATCGATGGGGTCTTCACTCAGATAAATATGCATCCAAATCTGGCCATGGATTTTTTTGAAACCCCAATACTGCATGAACTCGCCCACATGCTCAGCCAGCTGTTCAAACTCTTTGGGCATTCGTGTGGGTGATTCAAAAAATGCTGTGCTCATACCGCTATCATGGGTTAAGTTTAAATAATTGTAAACTAAAAACCTAGGTCCTGTTAAAGGTCAGATGTTTCATTTTGAGAAAGAGGCTGTAGATATGTTTTATTTTCAAGACGTTCATATGTTCTGTAGTTTTGCTCTTTTTGGGCTCATTTGGTTTGTTCAATTGGTTCACTACCCACTGATGAAGTATGTGGACTCTGAAAAGTGGATCGAATTTCGTCAAGCTCACACCTTTTGGATCACTCCCATCGCAGGCCCGTTGATGTTGGGTCAGTTGTTCTCGGCGTTGTTTTTATTCCCCGTGGATCCTTGGCTTGCGGGCTTCAGTGGGCTGCATTTTATATTTACTTTTGGAGTTTCAGTGCCCATTCATAATCAACTTGCAAACGGGATGAATCA
>JBKCXY010000170.1:0-5169 GCA_046315835.1 Pseudobdellovibrionaceae bacterium
ATGAAGAATCTCATCTGGAACATTTGGTAGAACAATCTACCGATATAAGAATCCAAAGAGCGAATATTGATACGGCTACCGCGACTGTTGAGCACTGGGTACATGTTCTTGTACTCGTCAGAGTAGAACTTCGCAATTTCCGGAGCTGAAGTTCCAACATCCCATCGATTACATGTGGGCTCGCCGCCCACGTCGATATCCGTACAAAAAGCATATTGCTTGATCGGCAGTTTGCTCCAGAACTGGGCATCGAGTCTCCACCAAGACTCTGTGCCTAAAGTCGCTTGGCGGAACTGATCCAAGGAAATCTCACCTTGCTCATTGGCAGGGATGAAACCCTTCACGCTCCCTTGACCATCCTGGATGGCAACAACTTTCTTTTTCTCTGGAGTTGTCATGACCACACTGGGATGAGCTTCGATCAAACCTGTGTAAGCCACTCGGATCGCTCGAACATCGTATGGTCCGGGACCTTTGTAGTTGATGTGATCATCTGGGATGTAATCCATAATCGACGAGTAATTTCTGGCTTTTGGAGCTGCCGCATCTTCACCTTTGAAGGCAAAGTTACGTTTGTCAAAAGAGCCCTGGAAGTTATGAGTCAAACCTAATGAGTGACCAATTTCGTGAGCTAGCGTCGACTTGTAGTAATCTTTGAAAATCACTTCTATAGGCTGAGTCAAGATGTCAGGTGTTGCTGACATTTTGCTGAAGCCCAATGCACAGTTAGGACCTTTTCTGAAATTCTTCTCGAATTCTGCCATCATCGCTAAACGATGTGACTGAAGAGACAAGATTCTCTTCTGCTCAGCACTCAAGCGACTTCCGTAAGCTTTGAGGACTTCGGTCGCACTCAAAGCTTGTAGCTGAGAGAGATCTTTCGCTGAATCCATTTCGATCGCTTTTTGAAAGATCCTATTCAAGTACGACATTTCTGACAAATGCGCCTGAGCTTTCGTCTTTCGGTCAGAAAGACTATTGGAATGTCTCAAGCTCACTTGAATACGAATCAAATCTTTCGTTGCAGGCGTCGCTTTCAACTGATTCTGATTCAGAGATGGTGTTCGAGGAGCCACAGCCTGAGCCATGCTATTCCAACGTTTGATCATGTTTTGAGCTAACTGCTTCGAAGCCTCTTTGGGTGTCTTCGGCGCAGGTCCCTGAGGTTCGATGCCATCATCAGTGATAATCACAGCACCATCTGGATCCCCAGGAAGCACTTCGTCGTTGGGTCTTGGTTCAGAGCTATCGGGCGGAATTTGCGCCAAGACAGCATCTTTCATGTCTTGGTATTCTTTCTGAACTCGAGCCATTTCTTTCATGAAACCGATCGAAGACAAGACGTTTCCTGAGTACATCAGAACGTTGTTTTGCTCGATTCGGCCAGATCTTGGATTGGGGGCTGCTTGAGACATCCCCAAAAGTCCAGAATCCAAGTTCTTTTCAAAGTTCCAGATATAGTTGCGATCGAGATCGCCGAGACGTCCTGGCTCTGCATCCACTCCATCAATTTTGAGAATCACGTAAGGAGTGTTTCTCTCAAGAGAAGTTCCCGCAAAGGACTTCTTCAGAGCTACATTCCAATCTTCGACAACCTCTTTTGAGGCATCGATCAAAGCGGTTCTCATCCAGCCTGAAGCGGGAAGACCCCCTAAGTGATAAGTGAGAACTTTGCCGTCGCTGAAGTCATGAATGACAGGCAGAGCGCGCTCAGTGCCCACGCGTCCTGTATTTCCGAAATCATCAGGTTTGATTTTTCCTGTCGTGAAAATTCCGAAACCCAACTGGTGTTGAGCACGGAAAGGAATGTCTATCGCAGGCTTATTGTCCAATTCGCCGTTGTGCACTCGGAAAGACACACGCTCGACGATGTTGAACGTTCCTTGCAGGGCACCGCCGTACCAGTAGTCATTCATTCCGTACCAAGACATACATTCAGGAATAAAAGTGACTGTAGAATTCAATGAGAAGTTCAGAATGCCATCTTTCATTCGGTTGTCGGCATTGGTGATATTCGTGTTACCTGTCGACATAAAGCACTGACCCGCACCAAAGAAAGCCAATGGTGAATTGATCAATGGGATTGTATTCCCTGCCCAGTCAACGATCACGCGCTCTGCACGCGCCGGTGTTGTCTCTTCATACTTGGGATCTAAAGGATCAGAGCCAGCGACTCGCTTCACGTAAGAAGCTTTCAATGAGAGAAGCTCTTCTCGGTCCACTGTGGAAGGCTTCGAGTCTCCGTTGATGGCATCTGCGCGGCGAACAACGAGGCGATTTTTCTCAAACTCAAATTTCACGAGATCGAGTTCCCCAGAAGCTCCAGGGCCGAACACCATAATGGATGCTGAACCATCTTCAAAAGTTCTTCGCATTTGGAATTCTTTGCCGCGAATGTCCGCCATATTAATGACGTTCACTTGGGAAACACCAATATTCAAGATTGCCTCAGGAGAGGTATTTTCTGAAACACGGATAAATGAAGTTGATTGAGGATTCGAAGTGTCCTTAAAGTTCACCCGTGATGTAGGAAGTCCGAAATCATCAGACTCTTGGAGTTCCACAATCACATTTCGAGCTGGAACTTTGTAAGCCAAAACCATCACGCAGTCCGCTTGTTCTTCAGCACTCAATTGGGCTTTAACTTCCGCAGGACAAGATCTGATGCGAGCTGATTCGCCCCGGCGAAGCTCAGCGATCAAGTCTTCATCTTCAAGATCTGCTTTCTTCATGATTTTAAAAACATGAAGAGTCATGTTCACATCACGGGAAGGCGTGGCCATCGTGACGACCTTTGAGTCTTCGTAGCCAACCAAGGTCAGCTTCAAAGTTTCTTTGAGCTCAGTAAGTGTCGTGACTTTGCCCAGAAGAGCGTCTCTCTCGAAAACTTCTTCCATGGCTTTGCGTGTGGAGGCACACTGACCGACAGTACAGATGGAATCAGCATTCAGCGAGAGCTGAATATGCGTCGCCGATTCAAAGTCCGTGGGAACCAATTCCAAGTTCGAAGTTTCTTCTTTATTGGCATCTTTGGCTCTTCGGATCACACCGTAAGATTCAATTTTTGCCTGCATAAACAAGACTTGAGTGCGGCCGTTGACTTTGCGAGCAATTTGCTTTTCCAGCGCAGTGAGTTCTGTTGGATCAGCAACCACTTTATGAAAGTTTACATTGTCTTTATCAACAGTCACTCGAACGGGATAAACTGAGTTTGACTGTCCACTAATGACAAGGTTCTTGAAAAGCTTGGTCAATCGCTCATTGCCAGCCGAAGAGGTCACCATCACGCGGTTTCCTTGGCCTGCAAGGCTCATTGAGTTGCCCTTGGGAGCTGTGGAAGCAGCGCCAGTTTCCAGATTGATCTGAGTACTTTTCAGCTCATCAATCGAGAAAATCTTCTCTGCCAACTGTTCATCGGCAATTTCAGGGCTGCGCTCTTTGGTACAAGCGCTCAAAATGAGTGCGGCCCCAGTGAGGGCTACTAAAGCAAGTTGCTTTAGCTCTTTTGAATTGGTGAGGATCCCGTTCCCCATAGTTGTCTCCTTCGTTGGCCTAGAATGACAAAGTCATTGAGCCGTAAACGTAACTGTTATCTTCGTCTATAATTTGAAAGTTGTAGGAATCACCCCGAGTGGACCAAACACTGGCAAAGGGGGCTCCGTACTGGTGACCCAAAGCCAACCCCACCATGGGAGAAGCTTGGTAGCCGAGTTCTTGAGAGTGAGAGTAGTATTCTTTCATGGTGCCTTGATAAGTCCATGTATTGATGTGCGAAAGACTTAAAGAAATGGAAGTTTTTTCAGTGAAGGACCAGCCAGTTTCAATCCCCTGCACGGAAGAGTACTGGGTGTTCACGGAGCCACTCTTTGCTGTCTCAAAATCGTGAATATTGCGAGTGAATGAAAGAAGGCCCGCAAAGCTGAATCGATCATCGAAAGCAGATTTAGAATTAAGGTCAGCCCTTCCGCTCAATCCCACAGAGGCCTTGAGTGTCGCCGCCTTCTGAACCCTGGAAATAGGAAGACCTAAGTTCGCATTGACCATAGACTTCCAAGAAGAGCCGAGCGGGATTCCTGCTCGGCGAGTGCTCAACTGCAAGCGAGACCAGTCTGAAACCGTTTCGTCCATCAGATCTTGTGATCCCTCAAGAAGAACTGCGGACGACCAATCTTTATTCCACTTATAACGAGTGGATGCAGAGAGATCCCAAGAAGCTTGCTCAGTTCCATTCTTTTGATCATAGAGGGAGTTGGAACGAGAAATGGAAACAGCTGAACTCCAGGCTTTTGCGGCCTTGGCAGTGGCTGGCGCCTGAGCTGTGGTCGTTGAGGATGTGTTTGGTGTCGCAGAAGCGAAAGCAATCACGGGAGTCAAAAGCAATAAAGCGACCTTTGCTGATACATTCTTGATCTGTTTGCTCACCCTGTACTCCTCGGGCCGTGGGTCCACTTTTGGACCTTCCATGGGCAAAAGCAGTTCTTGGGCCAAGGGATTTAGGGCCAGCTTGGCCCTAGGTTCCATTTGGCAAAATGGGTAGTGAAGACATTTTGAACTAATCAGAAAAAAATACCCTCCTTAAAAAAGGAGGGTATTTGGGTTTCTATTGAAGAAATAAGACTATTCTTATCGGGACATCAGGTATTGAACGAGCATTTCATATTTTGCATCGTATTCAGCTTTGTTAGCTTGATACTCAGCTGCCAAGGCTTTGCGTCCTTCAGAAGCCATTTTCACCTGAGCCATCAGACCCTCGAGGTGCACATTGTTCTCAGCTTTTGCTTCATCAAACAAAGCTTGGATTTTCACAGCCAACAGCTGTTCGGCTTTGGCTTGATCTTGACCAGCTTCCGTTATTTTGGTGTCGAGAATCTTTTGGATCGGTTTTAAGAGTTCATTCAAACTCTGAGCGATCAGTCCAAAGAGAGGATTCTCTTTCGCATTTTGCTCGAGACCTTGAGCGAGTCCCAACACCGTTTTGAGGTCAATGTCTTGAGCTTTATCTTTGACTGGTAAATACTGCGCCAGCATCTTTTCGATCTGCTGAATGATCTGATCGTTCAAAGGAGCTGCGTGCTTGAGGCTATCCAAGCGTCCCAGCTCTTGGATGATCATCATGCTCACTGTCGCAAAGCGATTCGTGACAACAAAGTATCTTCCTGAAGACAAAGG
>JBKCXY010000171.1:0-4238 GCA_046315835.1 Pseudobdellovibrionaceae bacterium
CTTGACAAGCCCCCCCACTCCTGATGAATTGGGACCCAATTCTATGGGCCCGGATGGCGGAACTGGTAGACGCGCTAGTTTCAGGTACTAGTGATCGAAAGGTCGTGGAGGTTCAAGTCCTCTTTCGGGCACCATTTTTCAATTTTGTTTATTTGATCCCTCAAGCTGCTCTCAAGGGGAAGCTCTGTCACCGACGTCGCGCTTGATCTTGGGTATCAGAACACCAGCACTTTGATTGCGATCTTTCGCAAACAATTTGGCATGTCACCCACACGGTATATGAAAATGGAGAAAGAAAATGCCTCCGCCGTCAGCAAGCCACCAAAAAAGCTTTAGCGCGACCACTCCGTGGCTATTTGCACCTGATTTAGCTTCAGTGCTCTCGCGATTTTATTCAACATCGCTCGTCTAGGCATTGATGCCGTATTGAAGAAACGTGAAAGAGAGGGCTGCGGAATTCCAGTGGTCTCCGAGAGTTTTTTCAAACCGCCATTCTGATCAACAAGCGCACGCAGGTTGTCTTTGAACGCGCGAATATTGGCCGCGATCCCATCAAGATCATCGAAGCGCACATACACACCTTCAACTTTTTCCTGCTGTCTGCAGTCGTCGATCAGCTCTTGGATGTCGACGACGGTTTCGTTTCGTTCTTTGGCATCGTCTTCGTCGGCCCACATTCTAAGAAGTTCGTAGACACCCTCGAATTCAAAAGCAGTGCTGACGGCCGCGGCGATGAATTCTTTGGGAAGACCAGCCTGGTTCATTTGATGGCCGATCTCCACGATTTCAACCTTGATGTCAGGGGCAAGAGAAACTGCTTTCATGATAACCTCCCACACTCGGTAAACTGTCCACGACGGATCAGCTCCAAGCGAGTTTTGAATTTTGCCAACTGCCTAGCTTCAGCCTTCGGATCCGTTTTCACATAAGCATGAAGAAGGAAGGCTTCGTTCATCATGCCCACGGGCAATCGCAACTGAATGCGGTTCGCGCCCAAATTGTGCCACTTCATTTTGAAACCACCCACGAGAGCAGCTCCTGCCGAAGAAGCCGGAGACCAAAATTTGTTATTCGCAAATTTCGGAGACGCCGGAAAGCTCTTCAAAAGCATCACGTCAGGACGAATCGTCTTTTTATAATCGTCCTCGGAAAACTGGTTTTTATGCTTCAGCTCGAGATACGAATCCAAAGCCCAAGCGGTCATTACGATGTCCATGCTCATCCTTCTTGTATCCCTCTTCGGCAGAGAAGATACCCTAATTAACTTATATAACATTAATAACTTGTTTGCAAGCCCTAAAATGATACACTAGTCTTATCAATAGCTTAGGGGATTCCACTAAAAGCCATATAAGCGCCATTAGCCGACAGTTACTGATGAAATCTGCGTGTTCGTTGGTGATTTCTGTTTCTGGTAAAACAAGAAACAGAAATTCCGTCCGATTTCCCTTTTTCCTCTAGAGAGTTAGGTAGTTAGAGGACGGCGTTCTGCTGAAGGGATAGGATTCTGAGTCAGTTTTTGAAAACCTGGGTATTTCTTTCAATTATTCTTGTCTTTATTGGGGTTTAGGACTAAAAAATCCGTTCGAATTAAGCTTGGCTCAAACAGAAGAGGAGAACCTTGGTGGTTCACCCGCCAACTTGAAGGAAGGTTGCTATGGCAGCAAAGATCAAAACCCACTCGGGTGCGAAGAAGCGAATGAGGCTTCTGAAAAGTGGAAAGGTGAAGCGCAAGCAAGTGGGAATGCGCCACTTGAATTCACACATGTCTTCTAAGAGAAAGCGTCATCTTGGAGACGGAACTTACGTGGCTGACGCCAACATGCTTCAAGCAAAACGTTGCTTGGTATTCTAAGAGGTAGCAGATGCGCGTAAAAGGTGGATTTACAAACAGAAGACGTCACAAAAAAGTATTAAAGAGAGCAAAGGGTTATTACTCAGCGAACTCTCGTTGTTACACCCATGCGGTTGAAAAAAATGACCGTGCAATGGCTTACGCTTATAAGCATAGAAAAATGAAGAAGCGTGAGTTCAGAGCTCTTTGGAATCAGCGAATCAACGCTGCTGCACGATTGAACGGAACAACATATTCTCGTTTGATTGGCGGCTTGATTAAAGCTGGTATCGAAGTGAACAGAAAGAGCTTGGCTGACTTGGCGATCACAGACGCTGCCGCTTTTGCAGCTCTCTGCAAGCACGCAATAGTTTAATCGCTCTATTGGCTGTTCAGAAGTACGATCAAGGCGCTGAGGGAAACCCAGCGCCTTTTTGTTTCAGGGCCTTCTTGGTTTTGTTTTGAGGAAAGCGGGTTCCTATGGATGTTTTTGAGTCACGTAAAAAGGATCATATTCGAATCTCTCTCGAAGAGAGATCTCAAATCGCACCGTCTTTGAAAGGACTAGAAAAGATTCGTCTTGTTCACGAGGCCCTTCCTGAGTTTGCTTTTCAAGATGTGGATCTGAGTGTTCAAGTTTTGGGACAAATGCTCAAGACTCCGCTTTACATCAGCTCTATGACAGCGGGGCACGCTGAAGGGCAATCCATCAATCTGAAGCTTGCAAAAGCCGCTGAAGCGCAAGGCTGGTTGATGGGTGTGGGTTCCCAGCGTAAGGAACTCGAAGACTCTTCCGCCTCATCCGAGTGGAAGGAGATTCGCAGGCAAGCTCCCAAAGCAGTATTGTTTGGAAATTTAGGAATTGCGGAAGTGATTCGAAGCCCTGTGGCGCAAATTCAAAAATTGGTGGATAGCTTGGAGGCTCAGGGTTTCTTTATTCATCTCAATCCTCTGCAAGAAGCTCTTCAGCCTGAAGGTCACGCAGACTTCATAGGTGGGATGAAAGCGATCGAAAAAGTCGTCAAGTCTTTGAGTGTCCCCGTTGTCGTGAAAGAAGTGGGCTGCGGAATCTCTGTGAGCACCATGAAGAGATTGGCTGATGTGGGAGTTCAAACGATTGATGTCTCAGGTCTTGGCGGCACACACTGGGGACGAATCGAGGGGTTTCGAGCTGAGACTGAATCTTGGCAAAGTTCAGTGGCGGAAACCTTTAAAAACTGGGGCATGACCACTTTGGAGTGCATCCTCAATGGGAATGAGTCCCTTGTACCTTGTCAGCTTTGGGCCTCGGGTGGAGTGAGAAATGGACTGGAAGCGGCTAAGCTCTTATCATTGAATGTAGAGATGGTGGGCGCAGCACAGCCGTTTTTAAAAGCTGCTGTGGATCCTGCTGAAAGCTCAGTGGTCCGTTTGATGAATGTTTGGGAACAAGAACTGAAGCTTGCGCTCTTCTGCACAGGTCATCGAACCGTGGCAGAGTTTCGCGATGCTCGAGCTTGGGAGTGGGTATGAGTGATCAAAACTTACAAGAGGCTTTTAAAGGGTTTTCTAAGCTCAGTAAAGAGCAGCGTCTCGACAAGCTGGAGCAGTTGGGGCTTTTGTCAAAAGAAGATCGTGAGTTTTTGGTTCGCGGAGGGCTGAAAGACACAAGCCTGGGTGAGAAGTTCATTGAAAATGTCATTGGTTATTTCCAGATCCCGATGGGAGTGGCGACGAATTTTCGAATTGATGGAAAAGACTATGTCATTCCTATGGCCGTTGAAGAGACTTCGATTGTAGCGGCCGCTTCGAAAACAGCAAAATGGATCCGTGAAAATGGATCCATCACAACAGAAGTTGTCGGCAGCGAAATCATTGGGCAGATTCAGCTCGCGAAAGTGAAAGACTTTAAGAAATTTGAAGCTCTGATCAATGAAAGAAAAAAGTATTTCATTGAGCTTTCGAACCAAGAAGTGGCTTTCGGACTCGTTCGCCGCGGCGGGGGAGTTACAGAGATTTTGGTGCGTGAGCTTCGCCGAGAGGATGGGCTCAGTATGGCGGTGGTGCATGTCCACATGAACCCCGTGGACGCCATGGGCGCCAACATCATTAACCAAGTTTGTGAATTTCTAAAATCCTACATTGAAGAACTGACCGGTGAAAAGGTCACGATGTGTATCTTATCCAATTTAGTGGATACCAAACTCACCAAAGCTCAAGTTGTGATCGAAAAGATTGAATCCGATTTGGCTGAAAAAATTGAAGAAGCTTCTTATTTTTCGTATCTGGATCCTTACCGAGCTGCGACCAATAATAAAGGTGTCCTGAATTGGATTGATCCTATCTTGATTGCAACCGGTAACGACTGGAGAGCTGTCGAAGCGGGAGTTCATGCTTACGCTTCGCGGGATGGTAAATATAGATC
>JBKCXY010000172.1:0-4124 GCA_046315835.1 Pseudobdellovibrionaceae bacterium
AGGGTCTCCTAAGCTGATATTTTCGACAAGGCTTCCTCGAAAGATAAAGTTATCTTGCTGAACGATGGCAACATTCTGGCGAAGCTCGGCCAGCGAATACTGTTCCAGCGAGCGACTGTCGAGGAACATCTGATCTTGAGGAATTTGATACAAGCGCTGCAAGAGCGAGATCAAGGTGGATTTCCCACTGCCGGTGCGACCCACAATTGCCATGGAGCTTCCCGCAGTAATTTGAAAACTCACTTGATCTAAGACAAGAGGTAGCTCTTCGCTATATCGGAAGGACAGAGACTTCACTTCAATGTCTCCAGCAATCTTTTGCGTCTTTCTGGAAGCTTCCTCATAGTTCTCTTCAGCTTCATCCATCAAATGGAACACCCGCTCCGCACTCGTGAGGGAGTTTTGGAACTGTTGATATTTTTCCAAAATCTCTCTGAGGGGCGGGATGAAATCTTGAGTGTGTAAGATGAATGCGACGAGTGAGCCAATCGCGATGCCATCCAATTGCGAAACGTATCCACCAAAGAATAGAGCTCCGGCTATCGTGAGAGCCGTGAACAGATTGATCACCGGATGCATGCTTGCATAGGCTTTGATGGATTCGAGAGTCAGGCCCGCATAGTCCTTTGAGTACGAAGAAAACCTCAGGCGATTGCGGGGCACGCGGTTATAAAGTTGCACCACTTTGATCCCGCTTAAGTTCTCAGCCACAAAGGAATTGAGCTCAGACAGTTTCTTTTTAGATTCACGAAGGATGGCCCGAATTTTTTCAGAGATTTTATAACTGATATAAAGAAACAGGGGAGTAAAGATCAGCACAATAAACGTGAGTTTCGGGCTAATCAAAAGCATCGCGATCAAAATAAAAAGAATCACAATGAATTCGATAAGGACTGCAATGACGCCGTCTTTGAAAAGTTCTAACAGGTTAGAAACGTCGTTGGTCATTCGGGTCACAGTTCGCCCTGTGGGAGTTTTATTAAAAAACTGAAGAGGCAGTCTTTCCACATGGCGAACGAGATCTTCGCGGATATAGAAAAGAATCCGATTCCCAAACTTTTGGAACAAGTAATTGAATGAAAATTCCAAGATGGACTTAATGACTTCCAAGACTAAATAAATCACCGCAATTTTTAAAACAAACTGGAGATCTTTCCTGAGAAGTCCCTGATCGATGGCTTGTCCAATCAGAGTTGGAAGAAGTCTTGCGGCCAACGCCATGCCGATGACACTGAGGCAGGCAGACCAGAGAAGCCAAGGATGCTTTTTCATGTAGGGCCAAAGCTTCTTCATCAAGTATCCATAAGTGATGGAAGCTTTCACTTGGTCTTCAGTCATGAATTCTTTCATACTGAAAACTCCTGAATCTCGGCCATCTTTTGATAAGTGGGGCTGATTTTAGCAAGTTCCTGGTGGCTACCGATGGCTTCGATTTCCCCGTTATTGATCACAATCAGCATGTTGGCTTTCGCAACAACACTCAAACGATGAGTGACAATCAGTTTCGTTTGCTGGGTCGTTCGCTGATTGAGTGCCACTTCAATCTTCTTTTCTGTCTTGGTGTCCACAGCGCTGAGGACGTCATCCAACAGAAGAACCGGCGCACTGAGAGCAAGTCCTCGAGCCAAAGCCAAGCGTTGCTTTTGTCCCCCCGAAAGATTCACGCCTCGCTCGCCCAGCTGGGAATTGTATTTCTGAGGAAGGGACTCAAGTTCCTCTTTCAGATCAACGATCTCAGTGTATTGTTCAACCACGGAGGGGTCGGTTTCATCCTGTCTTCCCAGGAGCACATTTTCGGCAATGCTCTCGCTAAAGAGAAAGGGTTCCTGAGGAACCGTAGCAACAAGCTGCCTGAGGCTTGTCGTGTCCCATTGTTCAATGGGAATGCCATTATAAAGAACTCTTCCGTGGGAAACCGGATAAAGGCGACTGAGGATTTGTAAAAGAGTGGTCTTGCCAGCGCCGACAGTTCCAATAACTCCAACGAAATCACCTTTGTGAATTTCAAAACTGAGATTTTTCAAGGTCGGAGCTTCAGTTTCGGGGTAGCTGAAAGTCAGATTTTCGACTCTGAGAGACTGAAATTCCTGACCGCGGTGAGTCCCTGTATTCGGAATGTCCGTTTGCTCTTCAAGAATTTTTTTAATGCGATCAAAGGAGGCAAGTCCTTTTTGGTACTGACTCAGTCCATAACCCAAAGCGGTCATGGGCCAAACCATTTTGCTGATATATCTTTGGAAAGCGACCAGGGTTCCAATGGTGGCGACTCCTCCAATGATATCAGGGCCTGCAATAAAAAGAAGAATCACAGTGCCACTGGCAACGCCAAAACGCATGATCGGTGGGAAGAAAGCATCAATGAGTGCCACATGATTCGAAGACTTTTCGTAACGATCTGAAATGTGATTGTAAAATTTCACTTTGTTGTCTTCTTGGTGAAAACCTTTGATCACGCGAATACCGGAGACAATTTCTTGAGTGAAAGCTGCGAGATCAGACAAATCATCTTGTTGTTTTTTAAAAGCTTTAAAAGTGAGTTTAGTCACGAGCCAAATCAGAAATGGCACCGCTGGCAAAAATATCAGTGTCTTCCAAGTCCAAGTGGGTTCGAGATAGAGCATTAAAGGAATCACTAAAAATATAATTGAGACGCCATCAAACAAAATAAGCAAGCCACTGCCAATCCCTGCTCGAAAAGCTTGCACGTCATTCGTGATAAGACTCATGAGCTCGCCAATCTGATGGCGGTGAAAAAAATTAGGGCCTAAATCCGTGAGATGATTGAAAAAGCGATTTCTAAGGTCCTCAGCGGCAGCTGTATGGTATCTTCCAAAAAACACGCGCCAGCAATATCTGGTGAGTGCAAGTCCTGCCATCACTGCAAAAAACAAAAGTGATGTCATCGCAATGGCCGAGAGGGCTTCACCGGCCGCGATCTGATCGATGGCCTTCTTCATGATCAGAGGGTAAACAGCGTCGAGAGCATTTGTGATCAGCAAAAAGAAAAGTCCGAGAGCAAAGGGCCCTCGGTATTTCCAAATATAGTGTCTGACGGGATGCTTGAGAAACTTTTCTGAATTCATGAAAACTACTGAGATACTTCTTTCAAGAAATCAGACATGGCTTCAAAAGATCGTTTATCGGAGCTTGGGTTGTAGGCGGCACCCTTGGACGGATCATTTCCTGCTTCGGGATTTGTAAAACTATGAACCGTGTTCGCGTAAGCCACAAACTGATAGTCAACCTTGGCATCGTTCATTTCTTTGTAAAAGCCTTCAACTTCGGTTGCGGGAACATAAGGATCCACTCCGCCATGCAAGACAAGAACTTTAGATTTGATCTTTTTTCCATCTTCAGGAGTTGGAGTGCTGAGGCCACCATGGAAACTCACGACGCCACGGACGTCAGCGCCACTGCGAGCCAATTCCAGAACTGTGGTTCCTCCAAAGCAGTACCCGATGGCACTGATATTTTTACGATCAACGCCTTTCTGTTTTCGGAGTGTGCTGAGGGCGGCATTGATGCGAGATCTGAGGAGTTTGCGATCACTTTTGTACATGCTCGAAAGCTCAGAAGCTTCTTTCACGTCTTTGGCGCGAACACCTTTTCCATAAATGTCAGCTGCGAAAGCCACATAACCCATGTCAGCCAATTGGCGTGCGCGTTTTTTTGCATAGTCATTGAGACCCATCCATTCATGGACCACAATCACCGCCGGCAGAGCTTTATCTGCTTTTTCAGGAGTGAAGAGCACACCTTCAAGAACTGTTTTGCCGTCTTTGTATTCAATGACAGTTTCAGTGGCCGCAAAACTTGAGAGAGAGAAAATAAGAGCGCTGAGAAAAGAAACAAGTTTCAAGAGAACCTCCTTGGGTCAAAGAGGTTCTCACAAGATTTACATGTTCATCAAAGATTTAATGTTCAGTTTGCCTTCTGTGGTGGTTTTACCTCGCAAAGCAGGAATTGGGACGGCGCTCTTAAGGATAGCATCTTTCACTTCGCGCCAAGATTTATTGGGATGCAAAGACCAGTAAAGGGCCGCAGCTCCAGCGACGTGGGGTGTGGCCATAGAAGTGCCATCCCAAGTGATATCAAAGCCTGCAAAGTCCAAGACCTTGTCAGAG
>JBKCXY010000173.1:0-10288 GCA_046315835.1 Pseudobdellovibrionaceae bacterium
CACTTTCCCCGAGCAACTCCTCGCCTGGAGGATCTCATGAACTGGATGAAATAATCGATATTCTCTGAGGGTTTGCATTCACGATGAATGCGCTCAATGCCCTCTTCGATGGTGTCGCTTCCCATGAGAATGATACGCATCGCGCGGTGGATATTTTCCACCTCTTCCCGAGCAAAGCCTTTACGCACAAGACCCACCTTGTTGGTGGCTCGGCAAATGGCATAATTGCCTTGAGCTCTTGAAAAAGGAAGAACGTCTTTAATGACGATGGAGCTCCCCGCCACAAAAGCAAATTTTCCGACTCGAGTAAACTGATTGAAAGCGCAAACACCACCGATTACGGCATTGTCTTCAATGGTTGTGTGCCCACCAAGATGGGTATTGTTGGCGATCACCACGTTATTTCCAATTTTACAATCGTGACCCACATGAGTGTAAGACATGAAGTAATTGTTATGACCGATGGTCGTTTCTTTGTCCCCCTTGAGGGTGGCAATATTCACTGTTGTGAATTCTCGAAAAGTATTATTGTTGCCAATTTTCAGCCGAGTGGCTTCATTTTTATAGGTGATATCTTGAGGCGCACCACCGATCACTGCACCCGGAGAGAAATGATTATTTTCCCCAATTTCAAGAAGGCTGTAACGTGACCCAATGGTGACATGACCTTCAACAAAAGTTCCTGCCCCAATTTTCACTTTGCCCTGGATTAAGCAGTAAGGGCCGATTTCAACCCCTTCTGCCAATTCCACATCAGGTCCAACGACACTGGAAGGATGGATCTTCATTATTTCTCTTTCTCGAAAGCAGAAACCACAGCCTCTGTTAAATCCACATCTTTCTGAGCGAAAAGAACGTTCTGTCCGTTTCTCTCAAGAACCATGCTGTAGCCTTTTTCATTGGCCACACGGTCAATCACTTTTCTCATTTTTTCAATCAAAGGCTCCGAAAGTTCCTTTTCTTTTTTCTGCAGTTCCATTTGGTTTTCTGCAAAATACTTTTGAAGCTTCAAAGACTCTTCTTGAACTTCCATCTGTTTCTTTTGCATGACTTCTTCGCTCAGAACTGATTTTTTCTTATCCAGGTCTTGAATCATCTTATCCAAGTCACCTTTGCGCTTATCGAGTTCCTTTTTTCGTTTGGCAACTTCGCCATCCATTGTCTCTTTAAATTTCTTGCCTTGAGTGGTCGCGAACAAGGCTCTTTGCATATCCACAAATCCCACCTTTTGAGACTGAGCTTGAGCGATGCTTCCAACCCCAGTAAAAATTCCCAAAGCCACCACAGCGGCCATCAATAAATTTCTCATTCCATCCTCCTTGTGTTTTAAAACGGTGCTCCAATTGAAAAATCAAAGACAACAGGGTCTGGTGAAGCTGTGTTCTTGCGGAGAGGAAATCCCCATTCAAATCGCAGCGGCCCGATAGGTGAAAACCATCGAAATCCAAAACCCACGTCGCTATAAAAATTATCTCCTGAGATTTGGTCTTCGGCCTGACCAATATCATAGAATCCCACGCCCTTAATCCCGGCTTCGGCAATCAGCGGAAACTCAAATTCCATTTGATAGAGAAGCTGCTGCTTACCACCAAAGGGACGGTTGGCCAGTTCAGTGGCTCTTTCTGGTCCTACTGTCCCGACGTTGTTGTCGTAAACTGTCTGAGAAAACTTCGTCTTACCCACACGGAAGAATCGATATCCTCTGAGCGAGTATGGACCCCCGAGCAAGAAGAGCTCATTGAACGGAGGTTCAACCCCTGATTCATGGCTTGTGATGAACGAGTAGGAAAGGTTGTTTCTCCAGACCACTTCCCAAAAGACTTTGTGGAAGAACCGGAAAGTCGCATTTCCCTTGGTATAATTGAGATCGCCGCCAACGCCCGCGTACTCGAGAGACGTCGAAGCAAAAATTCCCTTACTCGGCGAGAACCGATCATTTCGCTTATCGTACTCTAAGATACCAGTGATGGACGAAGTCACTCCCGAAGCCGTATTCAGTGGAAACAGAGCCAAGTCAGTTTCAATCTGTCCGTTCGAATCTTTTTCCGCTTCAAGGTTGGTGCGATCATACTTGTACCTCAAAGATCCAAAAAGATCTTCGGCCAAAGGATGTCCTGCACGCAGAGCTCCCCCGACTTTCTTTTCCGTATAATCGATTCGAAATGAGCTCGACTGATACAGATCAAAACCCAAGCTCCATTCCGTATCTCTGAAATAGGGCTCTGTGAAATTGAGATTATAAAAGGACCCGTCTCGGGACACATTGAGACCGGCTCCCAACTTTTGTCCTTTTCCAAGAAAGTTCGACTGATTGATTTGACCCTGCAGAGTGAACCCTGAAGCTGAACCATAACCCGCCCCCAACTGGATGGAGCCGGTGTTTCGTTCTTTAACGGCAATATCAATGTTCAAAATATCTGGCTTTTCGGCAGGCGTTGATGTCTTAAAATTCACTTCATCAAAAAAGCCCAAACGCTGCACTCTTTCAAGAGACTCCCGTCGTCTGGTTTCGTTGTACAGCTCCCCTTCGCGAATCTTCAGCTCTCGGCGAACCACTTTGTCACGAGTTTTTGAATTCCCGACTACATTGATTTGACCGAAGTAGACTTTGCTCCCCTTATCAAATTCAAAGGTCACATCGACTTTGCGATCCCGTTCGTTAATGCGAGTTCGCGGAATCACGTTCGCAAAAGCGTAGCCCAAATCCCCGTACTTGGCTTGCAGCTCGCTTAAATCCTTTTGAAGCTTTTCATAACTAAAAATCTTCTGAGAGTTCACTTGCACTGTTTGAAAAAGCTCTTCGCGGGAAAACAAGATATCCCCCGCAAAATCAATTTCGCCCACATCAAACTGTTCGCCTTCATCAATGCGAATCGTGATGTACATGTTTTTCTTATCTGGTGTGACATACACTTGAGGACGGTCAATTTTAACTTGGATGTAACCTTCGTTAAAATAGATAAAACGAAGCATTTGTGTGTCGCGATCGAAGACATCTTGCTTGTACGCTCCTGAACCCGACATGAACGTGAAGAAGCCTGCTTCATTGGTTCCTAAGCGATCTTTTAAAAATCCGTCCTTCAGCTTTTGATTTCCAATGAAAGAAATTTTACGGACTTTGACTTTTTCATTCTCGTCGATCTTGATCACGAGCTTCACTTGTTCATCTTTCTTGATGTCTTCCAAGCTGTGCTCGATCTTCGCCAGATAGAAACCTTTATCTTCATAAAGCTTTTGAATCTTCTCAAGACCATCCCGAAGTTTGGTCATGTTCAAAATCTCAAAAGCTTTCAGCCCTGAACCTTCAAGAAGCTCTTCGGTCTTTAATTCTTCATTGCCTTCAATCACAATTTCAGAAATCGACGGTTTCTCCACCACTGTGTAGGTCAAAGTGAGCGCAGCCGGAGTCCCACCTTGGGTGACTTGAACATCATAGAAAAACCCTGACTTGAACAAGGAATCGAGATCTTCCCGTACTTTCTCGCGGGTGACCGACTCACCCACCTTACTTTTCAGCCGAGCGAGGACCGCATCCTTCTCGATCTTTCGATTTCCTTGGACCTCAATGGTGGCCAAGGTCCCTAAATTATTCTGCGCAGCGCTGATCGCCGCCGTTTTCGTGCCCTTTTTCTTTGCATTTTGTGCATGGGCAGGATTTGCAAAGCTCAAACTGACCACTAAAAAAAGAAAGGAAGTCCTGCTGAGGAAGCTGTGATGAAATTTATTTTGCGCCGAGTTAGGCCCATAAAAACACGATGATTTATTAAATTTCACGGCGTGTTTTCTCCTTGATCCTCATGCTGAATTTACTCCTGATGCAACACCCTCGACAAAGGTCTGTTGGAAGCCTAGCAAGGGGTAAAAGTGATGTCAAAGCACCTTTGAGGGGGAAGTTTAAACCCAGCGACCGTCTGCCATCCGCATCACACGGGCAAACTTTTTGGCAAATTGGGTGTCATGAGTGACCACCACCAGACTTAAGCCAAAAAGCTCTTTGAGATAGAAAAAGAGATCTTGAATCTGATGACTATTCACAGAATCCAAATTCCCTGTGGGCTCATCCGCCAGCAAAATTTTAGGGCGCTTAACCAGAGCTCTGGCGATTGAAACTCGCTGCAATTCTCCACCGGACAATTGGGAGGGATAGTGATGGGCGCGATCGATGAGCCCCAGCTGTCGCAGAAGATCTTCAGCTTTGGCCAGTGCCGCGGATTTGCTATCCCCGTTCATCCGAAGTGGCAACATCACATTCTCGACAGCTGTGAACTCCGCCAGCAAATGGTGAAACTGAAAAACAAATCCAAGCTCACGAGCTCGAAACTGAGCGAGTTCCTCATCACTGAGAGTGAGCAAGCTCTGTCCTTGATAAAAGATTTCACCGCTATCGGGCCGATCCAAGGACCCCAGAATATGCAGCAAAGTGCTCTTTCCGGCCCCAGAAGCCCCAACAATACAGATCGCTTCGCCTTCTTTGAGCTCAAAATCAACGTGATTAAGAATTTGCAATTGGCCCGAGCCCTGCACAAAGGACTTACTCAAATTTTTAGCCGACAAAAGTACATTACTCATTTTTTAATCCCTCAACAATATTGAGATGAGCCCCGCGAACTGCTGGGGCTAAGGTCGCTCCAAAACAAACAATCAAAGTGGCCACGGCAATCTGAAGCACATCGATGAATCGCACATTAAGATCAATACGATCGAGCTTATAAACACTGCCCGGCAAAACTGCCAAAGTCGCTTGCAGCAGTTCAAAACCATAACAAAACAGAAGGCCTAAGAAAAATCCGCCGATGACGCCAACAACACCCATGATAAGGCCTTGATAACTAAAAATTTGGATCACTTGAATCTTTTTAAGCCCAAGACTTTTCAATAAACTGATTGTCGCAAAACGCTTCACCACATGGATGTAGAGCTGGATAGAAACAAGAAATGCGGCCACAAGTACAATCACCAGCACCACAAAAAAGATCGTCGCACGCTCGATCTTGACAGCGCGAAACAAAGTTTCATTCATATCAAACCAATCTCTAATTTTGTAAGCAGGCCCCAAGCTGACTTTGAGTTTCTGACTGTACTCAGGAGCCTTTTCAATCTGCTTAAATTTGAGCAGAAGGCCCATGGAACGATCCCCGATATTGGCCAAGGCTTGAGTCGCAGACAACGCCGAGATCACAAATCTCTCATTGTAGTCAAATTTTCCCAGATCCAAGATCCCGGCCACTCGGAAATAGCCAATTTTGCGAGAAAAAGTGGATGGATCAATGCCTTGATAGACAGGGACCACAATGCGAAAGCGATCCCCGACTTTGAGTCCAAAATTCTGAGCAATCCCTTTCCCAATCAGCACTTGAGGATCGCCTTCCTTCTCTGAAAAATCAATTTTGCCTTCGAGAAGCCTTTGATCGACGCCGAGAACTTGATGCACCTGAGGAGTTTCAACACCCTGAAGAGCCACTCCCTTAATTTTACCTTGATGGGCTAAAACTCCCTCAATATAGCTAAATGCACTGGCTTCGACGAGGGAGTCCTCGATACGACGGATCTCTGCGACCAAATCTTTTTTCTCTTGTTCTGAGTTCAAAGTTTTCACGATCTGGATGTGCCCTGTCACATCCGCCACAGCATCTCTGAGCGTGGTTTCAAAACCACTCAACACCGCCATCGAGACGACCAGACAGGCCACCCCAAGAATCAAGCCAAAAAGAGCGAGAGCTCCTGAAAACTGCAAAGACTTTTGTGTCTTTGACCAGAGAAGCTTCCAGGCAAGCCACATCAGCGATCTCAATCTTCCGCCTTCACCGTGACAGGGCCATTCAAAGAGGCTTTCAGATAAGCCATGATAAAGGGATCCAGCTCCCCGTCCATGACATCACCCACTTGGTTGGTTTCATGGGCTGTTCGATGGTCTTTCACCATTTGATAGGGATGCATGACGTAAGAACGAATCTGCGAGCCCCACTCGTTGGCTCTTTTGCCAGATTCCATCTCGAGCTTCTTTTTGTTTCTGGCTTCGACTTCTTTTTCGTAGAGAGCCGCTTTCAACATCTTGAGAGCTTTTTCACGGTTCTGAATTTGCGATCTTTCAATTTGGCACGAGACCACAATCCCTGAAGGCAAGTGCCGCATCCTCACTGCCGAATCCGTTCGATTGACGTGCTGACCCCCGGCACCGCTGGCGCGGAAGGTCTCCACTTCGATGTCCGCCATGTTCACTTCGATCTTGATATCGTCGTCGACCTCTGCCCATGCAAAGACGGAAGCAAAGCTCGTATGTCTTCGCGCATTGGAATCAAAGGGGGAAATTCTCACCAAACGGTGCACGCCACTTTCGGCTTTCAAGTGTCCATAGGCATAGGGACCTTCAATGAGCAGTGTGCACGAACGGATCCCCGCGCCTTCGCCATCGGTAGAGTCCAGCATTTCAACACGGTAATCATGGGCTTCCGCGTAGCGCATGTACATGCGCATCAGCATGGCGGCCCAGTCACAGGCTTCCGTTCCACCGGCCCCCGCATTGATCGACAGATAAGTCGAATTGGCATCGAGCTCTCCATTCAGGACTCTCGAAAGCTCCAGATCACTTCCCACTTTTTCAAGACGATTGATTTCGCCCTTGGACTCGGCAAATGTCCCCTCGTCGTTCGCCTCAATGGCCATATCCATGAGAACTTCCGCGTCTTCCACACCTTTTTGAAAAGCTTCATACTCAGAAATAGCTTTCTCGATGAAAGCTTTTTCTTTATTGAGTTTTTGCATTTCAGTGGGCTTATTCCAAAGAGCGGGATTTTCGCTGGCTAAACTTATTTCCTGGAGACGCTTTCGCTTTTTCTCCAAGTCAAAGATACCCCCGGAGTTCGGTGGTCAATTTCTTAAGATCTGCGAGTCGTTTTTTGAGTTCGTAGGTTTCTGCGACGATGGACATGAGATCTCCCTGACCTCAAAATTTCATGGCTTTTCATCCATCTGTCAAACACTTCATCTTGGATTTTGAACATCTTGCGAGCTTCGACCTTTTTGTGCTCATGATCGTATCCTAAAAGATGCAGGACGCCATGAATCAAGAGATAGGCCCACTCTTCCAAAGGCTTCAACCCATGCTCTCGGGCCTGCCTGAGAATCACTTTCTCGCAGAAGATCAACTCTCCCAAACTGAATTCATCCCCCTCAAAACTCAGCACATCAGTGGCGTAATCTTTCTGCCGATAGGCTTGATTCAGCTCGCGAGCTTTCTTTTCCGAAAGAAACACCAATGTGATTTCTTTCTTCAGATCTAATTTTGTTCGAAGTTTGTGTTCGGCCACCAACTCAAGAAGTTCTTTCGTGGACGATCTCACTTTTGATTTGCTCAAACGAGAAAGCCCACCTTGAATTTGAATCTGAGAAGCCATTAGTTTTTACCAGTGCTAAAAAGAGTTCTCGCAGGGGCATCGCCCGCGCCTCCCCCGGCGGAGCGAGGATAGTCAATACGCTGGTGATAGATCCCTAACAGAATCCTGGTGAAAGAATCTTCCACTTTCGACAGATCCTTCAGGGTCAGAGAACACTCATCCAATTGACCTTCCATGAATTTTCGCTGGGTGATATTGCGAACAATGTTTTGTAATCGCACGGGTGTCGGCTCATCCAACGATCGAGACGCGGCCTCAATCGAATCAGCCAGCATGCACAGCGCGGCCTCGCGGAACTGAGGCTTAGGACCTGGGTATCTAAATTCTTCTTCAGAAACATCCGGCTCATCTTCGGCTTTGATGTCGATGGCTTTATTGTAAAAATAAGAAATCAAAGTAGTTCCATGATGCTGAACGATGCCATCAATGATGGGCTTTCCCAGCTTATGGGACATCCCGAGCTCCACCCCGTCTTTCACGTGAGCAATCAAAAGTGTCTTACTCATGTAAGGGGAAATATGATCGTGGGGATTTTGCCCTGGCTTCTGATTTTCAATAAAGTAATTGGCGTGCTCCATTTTCCCAATATCATGGTAGTAGCACATGACTTTCCCCAAAAGTGGATTGGCCCCAATCTCTTCGGCGGCCGCTTCGACCATAGACCCTACAAGCATACTGTGATGGTAAGTTCCGGGCGCTTTCACAATCATGTCTTTGAGAAGTGGATGATTTAAATTGGAAAGCTCGAGGAGCTTCACGTCGGTGGTATAATTGAATAGTGATTCCAGGGCTGGAATCAGCATCATCGCCACCATCGCTGAAAAAAGTCCGCCGAGAAGACCTGCAGGGATTCCAGCCAAGATTTCATGGGCAAAATTAGATTGCTCC
Source organism: Pseudobdellovibrionaceae bacterium (assembly GCA_046315835.1). Taxonomy (GTDB): domain Bacteria; phylum Bdellovibrionota; class Bdellovibrionia; order Bdellovibrionales; family Bdellovibrionaceae; genus JAJTIC01. The sequence continues at coordinate 8,283 of JBKCXY010000173.1, forward strand.
ATTTTTGTGAGTGTGAGCATGAGCGCGACCATGAGTGCATTCACAGCCCCTGACCTGAGACCTGCCCAGTAGATGTCATTTCTTTTTTTACAGGAATAAACTCCACGAGCGGCAGCGATCCCCCCTGCCAAAGTCACCACCATGAATGGCAAATTCATGTCTGTCATAAGGCCCATCACAATGGCCAAGAAAGCCGTGAACAACCAAACCACTTCCCCCGAGGTCACCAGCAGTCCCACCAGCATAGGACCTGCCGCCACAGGAGCCGCAAACAGAAACATGGAAGCGGGAAGCCAGTTTCCAAACTTTGAAACAAAAGCTGTTTCCGTGACAAAGATGAAAAATTTTGTAATCAGCACAACGGCCAGAGTAATGAGACCCATCACCGCAATGTCTTTATTTTCAACTTTCACTTTGGTGCTAAAACGACGCAAGTATTGAAAGAACACCACGATCATCAGCAAGAGAACCAAAGCCATGGTGAAGACCAGTAAATCTTGTCGGCGATCCGAACGAAGGCTTTCAATTTCTTTCATCAGGGCCATATGAAAGGGCTGAACCAATGTTCCTTCAGAAAGAATGGTTTGATTTTTTTTGATCGAAATGGTGATCGGGAGAACACCATCACGGGCTGCTTCTTTTCGGCTCGCCATCTCTTGTTTATTCAGAGTCAAGTTGGGATAGACTAAGAGCTTTGCGAAAGCGAGAACATTGTCTTTGTCCGTGGCACTGGCTTTTTCAAGACCTTTAATATTCGTGAGAGCGAAGGTTTCCAGAGCGGCCACATCCTGAATCTCAGGTTTCCGCAAAGTGAATTCCCGGCCTCGATTGTTTTTATTCACTGTTCTTGCTAAGACCACATTTTGGTTTGTCGGAATGACCTTATCCACGTTCTCGGCGAGACGCTTCTGATACCAATCACTCAGATTTCGAATGACGATATTCTCAAGCCTTGCTGAAAACCGGTTGGCCACAAGCCACTCAAACAGATAGTCAGGCACGCCAATCCCCAGTTCCTTTTCAAACTCCCCTTTGTGGACGAAGAATTCTTTAATCTTCTCTTCTCGGTCTGTGGGATTTTTCGGCCAGACTTGATTCTTGATTTTAAGCCTCATCAATCGGAAAGATCGATAGACAGCACTTGAGACTCTTTCGAAGACTTGGTTATCAAAGTCGAAAATCGTCGGAATCGCCATTTCCGCTTTGACTCGTTTTTCTTCGGTGGTGACTTCATCCACCATTTCAAAATTCATGGGTGAAATCACATCAAACTGCGCGGTGTCCCCGATGGAAAAATTGAGCGGCGTTCGCACTTCGAAAGTGATGGCGTAAGAGAGCACCAAGGCAAACAGGAAAACAAAAGCAAAACGCCGGAGCTGAACCTTCTCCTCAAATCGAACCACGAATTTACCAAAAAAGGTGCGCTCAAAACCTAAACGATCCACCCAATCCAGGAAGCGAAGACGATGGTCTTCATAATTGACGCGCGAGTTGGGGGTTTCTTTTTTCATAGCCTCTATCTTTTCGGAATTTCTACTGATTCCTAAGCCCAGCTGTGGTAAATCCAGCCCATGGATAGCAAAGTTTTAACTCAGTTTCAGTCGTTGGTCGAGATCGTATCACGTTTAAGAGGTCCTCAGGGCTGCCCATGGGATATCGCGCAATCGCAAAGGTCCTTAGTCCAGTACTCCATCGAAGAGGCCTTTGAACTGGCCGAGGCCATAGAAACTGGCGATCAACAAGAAATACAGCAGGAACTGGGTGATTTTCTGTTTCAAGTGGTCCTCCAGTCACAGGTCGCCCAAGACGATGGGCATTTTCAATTGGCCGATGTGATCGAAAGACTCAATAAAAAAATGATTGATCGCCATCCCCATGTTTTCTCGGCACAAAAAGTCTCTGGCCTTGAAGAGATTTGGGCCAATTGGGAACAACAAAAAGACAAAGAAAAAGATCAGCAGTCGAAGCCAAAACCGGTCTTCTCTTACCCTCGCACCATGCCTGCC
>JBKCXY010000174.1:0-1537 GCA_046315835.1 Pseudobdellovibrionaceae bacterium
GGGCTGAGTTATGCTTATTTCGTTGCCAAATTCTGGAAAATCTTTGCGGCTCATCATTTGAGTGATCATTCCGGGAAGCTCTCTTTGCTGTTTTATCTGGGACTTGTCTTAAGTCCCTTGATGATGGATCAGATGGTGTTCTTGATGGAGTCGTGGCTTGTCATCGCCTTATTGCTGGCAGGCCTGATCCAGTTACTGAAAACGCCCGAGGGGGGAGCTCCGTCTCACCGAGGGTCTCATTTTGCTCTTCTTTTTTTGATGGGGCTTTTGGGATCGCTGGCGAGAACTGATTTTGGCTTGTTTTTTGGTGTCATCACGGCTGGCAGCTTGTTGTTCAAGGTTCTCAGGAAAGAATCTCCAGTGAGATTGGCCAGCAGCTTAGTGCTGACAATGGGGGCGGGATTCGGAGTGGTTTTGTCGCTGCTGCACAGTTACCTGATTTCAGGAGCCTGGGTTCAGGGAAGTGCAGCGATGAAGCTTTATTGGTCCCAATTGATGGGTTTTTCAATCAAACCCGTTTTCCAGTTATGGACCCAATTGGTCTTTCCTTTTGGAGGGGATCTCAAGCTGCCTTTGATCTTGATTTTTATGTGTGTGGGTTTGACTCGTCTTTTTCGGCAAAAAGAAATCAAGTCTATCTTTTGGGTGAGCGTGAGTATTGTGACACTCATCGGTTATTTCGTGTATTACCGGCACAATTCTCAAGCTATTCAGCCTTGGTATGTGGGGAACCTTTTTCTGCCAACATTGATTTTGGGTTCTTTGCTTGGAAATTTTTTTGCAAGATGGGTGGGAGCTCTGGCCCTAGCGGGATTTATGATTTTGTCGATGAAGAGTTTCTGGGGAGCCCATTTCCCCTGGCAGAAGGGCTTTTATGAAGCGGGAGTGTGGCTGAAGAGCGAGTCCTCAATTTCAAAAGTCGCTGCATGGAATGCGGGAGTTCTTTCCTGGTACTCAGGGAACAAGGTCACGAATATTGATGGACTGACCAATGACTCAGTTCATGAGTTCATTAGAAATGGCAAGCTCATGGATTTCTTGTCTGAAAGGAATTTATCCCGCGTTTTAGATTTTTCAGCGATGTGGACATCGGAAGATCGAGCACAGCGAGGGGGTTATCGGAATCTGTTGATTCATTCACAGTGTTACCGCGAGCGAAATCGGTTTACTTCCAGTCAGTGGCAAAATTCAGATTTGCAAATGATTGAAATTAATCATGACTGCTTGAGGTCCCAGTGACCCAGGCATCTGACCGTCGATTTATCCTGACTTTGGTGAGTCACCTTTTACCAGCTCTCTTGGCATTGGTGGCGATTCCTATTTTAGGTCGGTCTTTGGATGATGCCAGATTTGGGGTTTTGACAGTTCTTTGGACGGTGATGAATCTGTTTGTGATCTTGGATTTAGGGGCTGGGCGAATCATGACCCAGAGCCTTGCTACCGGAGATGCAGATTCGGCCTTAGGGCTTTTGAGAAGGTCAGAGCGTTACTTGCTGCTCGTTTTTTTTACAGCGATTGTGGTGGCGGCGATTTGGAA
>JBKCXY010000175.1:0-5729 GCA_046315835.1 Pseudobdellovibrionaceae bacterium
TGGATCCCTTTCTTCGCAAAAAGCTCCCCGAGCTTGGGCCCCACACCTTTGAGGTACTGTACATCGGTCTCTAATTTGAGACTGGGTTTCTTCGCTGTCATTCCAGTGCCTTACCAAATCTTCATCATTCTGACAAAGATCGGATCAAACCTAACGCTCCCCTACGCTTCAAACTGAAGAACCCTTCCTACCTCCGGGGATCAGGCAATCTTCCAACAACCTAGAAAGTATATCCGAAAGCAATGTTTGCCCCGAATCCTCCCAGCGAGCCATCCCAATAATCCTTTGGATCATGGGTCTTGGTATTCCCGTTCTTATCCACATAGGTGTAGTTGTTGTTATCAAGGTCATCTCCGACATTAAACCAATATCGAGCGGATAACTGGACTACAAATCCTTTTGTATCTTGAGTAAACGGGTACCAGTTATAGAATAGACTAGGGCCTAACGTATAAACTGTGTACCTTAACGGCTGCGCATTAGACTCAAATGTAAGACGATTGTAATGCGCTTTCAAATCTATTCTTGCATCCCAATTTTTTCCAAGTCGATACCCAATTTCAGGCCCTGTCGACCAGTCAGTGAAGACTTCTGCTCTAGAGTCTTTAATTGGATCGGTCGCAAACGAATCCTTATATGAAAATTTCAAGTTATCCCCATGCGACCAACCTATCACAAGTCCATTATCGAAGTAATGGTACCCATTCAGATTCCAGCCACCAAGAATGAAAGGCTGAATCAAGTCAGCGCCGATGGTTGTCTCGGCTGCAAAGCCAGGATGACCAGTTAACAAAAACAAAATTAAAATTACTGTCTTCTTCATTGTCGTAAACATACATTTCCTCCTCCGGTTAAGTATCGCCATTTCGATAAAACATGATAAGAGGAATTTGAACATATGTGCCATGCACTTTTGCATACTTGAATGATCGGTAAAAATGTGAGTCAATCCCAATATGTCAATCTCAGCTTCCGATCTCGCTTTGCTATTGTTGATTGCTCGATCAAAGTCGCTTTCTAGTGCTGCTCGCCAGGCCGGACTCGAACAATCCACTTTGTCTAGACAACTCACTGCTTTGGAGGACCGACTTGGTCGACGGCTCTTTGCTAGATGTCGAAATGGGCTTGAACCATCCTCTTTCGTGAAGGACCTTCTACCTTGGGCAGAAAAAGTAGAGCGCGTGGTCCAAATGGCTAATCATGTAGAAGAGGACCAGAGGAGAGAAGTGGAGGGTGAGGTCCATATTTCTTGCGTAAGCGCTATTGCTGATCGAATGCTAGCGAGTCATGCACCCGAGTTTCTGGCTCAGCACCCTCGCCTTCGCCTTCGGGTGACTTCTGCGAGGGATAGTGGAGATATTGACCCACCTCAATTTGATCTTGCTATCAAGATCGGAGAAAGACCCAAGGGCGACGTCGTGAGCGTAAAAATCATGGAGTCGCCCTTAAAATTTTTTGGCAGCCCTGATCTGGTTGTTTCAAGAGGACAAACACCAATAGAGGATCTTGAGATCGTATGCCATGAACAGGAAATCGAGTTTATACAAAAACGCTTCCCTCAATTGAAAAGAAGTCAATTTCGGTTGAGCAGCGACAGAATAGCAACTTGCCTAAAAGCTGCGGAACGAGGAGCGGGGGCTGTGCTGATCCCAGAGATTTTTGGGACCTATCTAAAAACATTATCACCCTTAGACGTTAAAGGATGGACTGACCCCTATCTGAAGATCTTTCTGGCGGCTCCAAGGGTCGCGAGAAGTCTTCCTCGTGTGACAGTGACTTGGGACTGGATTATCTCTCTCTTTAAAGAAGGTTCCGTTGAACTGGTCGAACCGAAAAAAGATCCAACTCGTCTGATTTCGGGGATCGAGTTAGTATAAAATTATAACTGACTCAAAATCCTGTCCCTTCAACAGTACGCCGTCCTCTAAATATCTCATTCCACAGAGGAAATAATAGGATCGGACGGTATTCCTGTTTCTTGCTCTCCAAGAAACAGGAATGACCAACGAACTTCATGAATTCATGAGAATCTCTCTATCAAAACTTCGTCATTCTGACAAAGACCCGTTAGGGCCTAACGCTCCTCTCACGTCTCAGATTGAGAAAACCTGTATTTTCGCTGGATCCTCATTAAGGCCACTTAAGATTTATGCGATAATAGAACTATGAACCAGGGGTCCTATTTTAAAGTTAGAATTAACACGATGGTGCCTGGAAAACCCACCACTTTTGATCTTCATATCAAGATCAATGGACAGAATATCCTTTACCTCAGGGCTGGTGATCGCCTTCACCCCGAAAAAATCAAGAGCCTCGATTCTAAGGACACGGGGAGCTTTTTCTTGGTCAAAGAAGAGGACAGAAAAGCCTACAAGCAATACGTCCATGAGCAAATGATCTCTGAAGATCTGAACGTTCGCGAAAAAGCGGTGGTTCTCCGTGAATCTTCAATGACTCTGGTGGAAGAGCTTTTTGAGCAACCTGATGTTCATAGCGCCTTGGACAACTCAAAACCTCTCATCAAAGATTTTGTTGAATTCATGAGAGCCGAGCCCGAAGCTATGGGCCATCTCATATCTCTGTCAGGCCATGATTTCTATACTTACAATCACTCTTTGGATGTGGGGATTTACTCACTGGGATTAGGGGAAGCTCTGTCTTACGGAAAAAAAGAACTCGAAGAGCTCGGCATAGCAGCTCTGTTTCACGACGTGGGTAAACGTCATGTGTCTTTAGATATCCTCTGCAAAAAAGGTCCCTTGAACGATGCTGAGTGGGCCCAAATGCAAAAGCACCCTCAGTTCGGGTTAGCGATCCTCAACGAAAATCCCGCCGTCACTGACGCTGTGAAAGCCGCTTGCTTTGAGCACCATGAATCTTGGGCTGGCAATGGCTATCCTCAACAATTATCTGCCCAGGAGATTCATCCTTTTGCACGGATTGTGGCCATCACCGACACCTATGATGCGATGACCACTCAGAGATCCTACAATGTTCCCCTGAAGCCTGTCGAAGCTGTCACGATGATGAAAGAAAAGCTCGCAGGACGATACGACCCGGAAATGCTCAAAGCGATGTACTCTGTTCTTTTTAAATTGAAGGCGGCCTAAAGATGAGCGAACAAGTTCTTCGTCGCCACAAACGTCATCTCTGGTTTTCACACTTGGCAGCTGTCTTTGGTCTTTTGCTAGTGATGGCACTGGCTGCTTTTCACAGCCATGCTGGGCCCCTGGACGCAAATCCTGTGAATCCTGCCACACTTTGTGATCGCTTCGTCACTGAGAAAGATAAACTCGATTGCCAAGCTCGTTATGATCTTAAAAACATGGATTGGTATCTCGCCGGCAACTGTGATGCCCAATTTTCTGATGAGGACTTTCACTCTTGTATGAAAGCGCTTCAGCGCTTTCCCGCTTCGGTGGATAAAAGCTCTAAGTAGCCACCACTGACATTTCTCACCTTCTTAAAGCCTAGCTCCATCAGTGCGAAAGCCACAGCTCCGCTGCGGATTCCTTGGTTAGAAATGATGAGAATTTCCTTGTCTGAAGTGACACCGACCTGAGCCAGTTTCTCGCGAATTCCTGATTCAACTTCTCCGGTGGGCTTGAAAAACTCAGTCCAGGGAATATTCATGGCTCCCACATCAGGCACTTTTTTTGGAAGACCCACTTCCCGCTTTCCGAGATACTCGGATTCTGTGCGAACATCCAAAATCACTACTTGTGGATTTGGTTTCACAATTCTTTGAACAAATTCTCTCCGCGTTACAATAAAAGGTTCGACCTCTTGAGGCTTCCAAAGTTCCGCCGTCTTTTCGACTTTCTTTTCACTCTGACTCAAACTCTCAGAGAGCTGATCCGCAGCCAAGATTCTGATGTTTTGTACCCCCATCACTTTCAGGGTCCATGCCAGTCGTCCATCTTCACCATTCCCAGAATGAACTTTCCCGAGAATGACGACAGGTGTTTCACGGCTGATTCCTAAACGCGCAAGCCTTCGGGCCTGAGGATACAGATCTCCTTCCAAATTTCCCGAACGATGCATTTCTCTTTCGGTGAACTCTGACCACTGAATATTGGTGGCTCCGTTGATCGGAGCTGTCGCCGCATCAAAGGGAGGTCTTGCATCTAAAAAGACAGTGTCTAAAGAAAATTTTTGGGCTTCGGTTTTTTTCGCAGAAGACTCATACATGCGAGTGGGCTGAGTCTGGCACCCTGCCAACAGAGTGGCCAGAACTCCCGCGACTAAAAAAAGAAAACCGCGCGTCTTCCTCATCTTTGAATCTTCATAGTTGGAAAGAGGATGATATCGCGAATGCTCGGCCGATCCGTCAACAGCATCACGACACGCTCGATTCCAAGGCCCACACCGCCAGTCGGTGGCATTCCAGTGTCGATCGCATGCATGAAATCCTCATCCATGGGGTGAGCTTCTTCATCCACTGTGCGCATGGCTTCTTGCTCTTTGAGGCGAGCATATTGCTCTTCAGGATCATTGAGCTCAGAGTAAGCATTGCCAATTTCCATGGTGGCACAGAAGGGCTCAAACCGTTCGACGAGCCTTGAGTCTTTGCGATGGATTTTGGTAAGTGGCGAAATCTCTACCGGATGATCCATCACAAAGGTGGGTTGGATCAGGTGCTTTTCGGCCGTGAGCTCGAAAAGCTCCATGAGCATTTCTCCTCGACGTCCCGGCTGATCCAAATCCGCACCGGCCTTGCGGCAAGCATGGAAAATCTCATCATCAGTGGCTTTCTCAGGATCTAAGTTTGCGTACTGACGAATTCCATCAAAAACGGTGAGGCGTCTCCAGGGGGGTGCAAAATTAATCTCTTGGCCTTGATACATCACTGTCGTTGAACCTGTGATGGTCTTTGCCAAGTGCGCCACCAACTCTTCAAACTGAGTCATTTGATAATTGTAGTCAGTGTAAGCCTCGTACCATTCCATCATAGTGAATTCTGGATTGTGAGTGCGATCGATCCCTTCGTTGCGAAAGTTCTTTCCGATCTCAAAAACTTTATCAAAACCACCCACGATCAATCTTTTGAGATAAAGCTCAGGAGAGATTTTCATATAAAGCTTCATATCCAAAGCGCGGTGATGAGTACTGAACGGATGTGCGGCAGCTCCCCCGTAAATTGGCTGCAGAGTGGGCGTTTCCACTTCCATAAAGCCTTTGGACTCCATCCATTTACGAATTTCACGAATGATTTTAGACCGCGTTTCAAAAACTTTGCGAGAGTCTTCGTCGGAAATTAAATCCAAATGACGATGACGGTATTTAATCTCAACATCGCTGATGCCATGAAATTTTTCTGGCAGTGGTTCCAAGGTCTTTGTGAGAATTTTGAAGCTTTTGGTGTGGAGGGAAAATTCCCCTTTTTGGGTCTTGAACAATGACCCTTCCACACCGACGATATCACCCAAATCCACCAGATCAAAAGCTTTGCGGTCTTCAGGAGTCAGCTCCTCAAGCTTCACATAGATCTGCAGACGGCCTGATTGATCTTGCAGGTTAAAAAACGAAGCTTTACCCATGGATCGCAAAGTCATCAGTCGCCCTGCGATCTTTTGATGACTCTCGGGAACTTTTTCTCCGGCCTGCAGTTTATCCGCATACTTTTCAATCAACGGCTTCACATAACTTGTGCGTTCGAAAGAATAAGGAAAGGGATTGATGCCCTCTTTGCGGAGCTCATGAAGCTTTTTTCTTTTTTCCGCTCTCAG
>JBKCXY010000176.1:0-13089 GCA_046315835.1 Pseudobdellovibrionaceae bacterium
AGCTTCAACATAGTCTTTCTGAAAGACTTTTCGCCGCGAGGTGGCCGAACGAGGCTCAAAGATCGCATGCACTTTGCGCCTGGGATATTTTTCCTTGAGACCCCGGAGAGTTTCTTTCACAGCCGTCGGATGATGGGCGAAGTCTTCAATCACCAAGATTCCGCGAGGCTCCCCGAGCACTTCCTGGCGTCTTTTAACTCCCAAAAAGCTTTGAAACGCCGCTTTCACTTTTTGCAGATCCCAGCCTTGCTGATGGCAGAGCCCGATCACGGCCGTGGCATTGAGAACATTATACTGACCAGATAAGGGCAAGTGAAATCTCCCCAAATCAGCCCCCTGAAAGCTCACTTGAAATTGGGTCTTTTCGCCGTCGGTCTTCATTCCTGAAATCAAATAATCACACTGCTGGAAACCATAGGAAAACTTCTTCTTGGTGAGGCAATCTGAAATCATCGAACGAATATTGGCATCTTCACCCCAATATAAAAAAGTGCCATCCAGCGGTGTTTTTTTCATGAGGAGCCGAAAAGCAGCTTTCACAGCTTCAAGATCTTTATAGATATCTGCATGATCAAATTCGACCGAAGTGAGAATCACATGCCGGGGACGGTAATGAGTGAATTTTGGCACTTTGTCAAAAAAAGCAGTGTCGTACTCATCGCCCTCAATCACAAAATAATTTCCCACCGGATTCTGAAAAGATTTAGAAAAATTCTTCGCAATCCCGCCAATCATGAAGCCCGGCTGAACACCAACTTGAGTCGCAACCCAGGACATCAAAGACGTCGTCGTGGTTTTTCCATGGGTTCCGGCAATCACGATCGACTCGCGATTTTCAATGATAAATTCACCCATCGCCTGCGGCAAACTGGTATAGGGAATCTCACTTTTCAAAAGCTCTTCCGCTTCAGGATTCGCCTTTGAAATCACGTTACCGACAATGACAAAATCAGGTCGGGGTTGTAAGTTTTCCGCCCGATAGGGCTTTAAGATCGGAATCCCTAAACTTTCTAACTGTGTGGACATGGGTGGATAAGGATTGGAATCACTGCCTGTGATCTTAAAACCACGATCCTTCAAAAGACCCGCCAGAGAGGCCATCGCGGTTCCACAGATTCCCATCAAATGAATATGACTGCCTGGTTTTAACTCCATCCTTAAGCTCTCCTTAAACCTTCGACAACCCAATTGTGAATGGAAGGTCTTAAGCTTGCAAACTCATGATTATCTCGTCCAAAGAGAACCCGATTTGCAAGAATGACCACCATCAGATCCTGAGCTGGATCATACCAAAACGAAGTCCCCGTAAAACCTGTATGCCCGATCGAGTAAGGTGAAAAGTAAGTCCCACTCGTGCTCGCTCCGGGAGTTGGCATCATATATCCCAAAGCCCAATCGCCCTTTCCGAGCGGCAAAGATCTCGCTGTAAAAAGCTGAGCTGTCTTCTGACGAATCAGTGTTTTAGAAATCCCCTTTAATTGACTCCTTAAGAAAAGCCCGTACCAAGACACATCATCAATGGATCCAAAAAGACCTGCATGAGAAGCGACTCCGCCCAGAGCCCAAGCATTATCATCATGAACTTCCCCTTGAAGGGTTTTCCCCCGCCAATCATTTCGCTCTGTTGGAGCATAGAATCTTTGGGGTTGTTTCGGCTGATTATCCAAATGAAAATCAAGGCTCAGACGAGGGTAGAATTGCTCTTTGGTTCTATTCCAAACTTCAATGAGAGGAAGATCATAAATTTGCTCCAAAAAGTACCCTAAGACTAAAAAACCCAAATCCGAATACACAGATTTTTCTTTCTTCTCGAGCGGGATTTCAGCAATTTTGGTTTTTAGATCTTCCCACTTTTGTCCGCGAGTTTTCTGCAAGTCCAATTGCTCGTAAAAAGGAGCCCACCACTGAAGCCCACTGGAATGATTCAAGCACTCAATGACTTTGATTTCAGAAAAAGGGAACCAAGAAAGCTTGTCAGAGATTTTCGTCTCAAGATCCCATTTCCCTTCTTCAAAGGCCCACATCAAAGCTTGGACGGTAAAAATGATTTTAGTTTGACTGGCTAAATCATAATAAGGGTAGGTATCACCCACGGAAAGGTCAGCTATTTTACGACCCGTCTGATGGACTTGAACCTGCAGACCTGGTGTCCGCCCCACAATTTGAGGCTCAATTTGCGCAAGAAGTTTTCTTTCAAAACTACTGAGATTCACGGATTCACTACTCCTGTTTGCACGATCACTTGTGCCTGATTTCCACCGATAATTTCTAGCCGGCTTCCGAAAAACCATGGTCGATTTCTGATCCCATGCCCCATCTCAAGACCTTGAAAGACAGGACAAGGCGCTCGCTCAGCAAATTCTTTCAGCGCCAGCTGCGAAAGATCTTTTCCATCTTTCTCCTGTCCGCCAACAAAGTCGCCAAAAATCACAGCTTCGCAGCTGTCAAAAGCTCGGGCTTGTCGAAAATGTTCGAGCATTCGATCCAAGCGATATCCTCTCTCACCGATATCTTCAAAAGCCACCACTTTACCTTTCCAGCGGGGATGCAAAGTGGTCCCGAGATGACTTTGCAAAGTGCAAAGATTTCCTCCTACCAACTGAGATTTTTTCCAGCGCATTTTGAGGGCTTTCGCATTCATCGGTGTGAGATCCTGAACCACTTCCTTTTCATTTCCAAACAGAACGTACTTGAGCTCCTGAATGTGCTGAAGCTCAGTTCTCCCAGGGCGCAAACCTTCCACCAAGGGCGCATGGAGACTGATCCATTTCCAGTTTTGATTCAAGAAAAGATGCAAAGAACTAATATCGGAATACCCAATGAGGAGCTTGGGATTTGAGGGAATCTTTGAGAGCTTTTGAAGAGCGGGAATGAGATGCAAAGACCCATATCCCCCACGTAAGCACCAAATCGCCTTTGAATCTTTCGCATACAAGGCTTTTTTTAAATACTGAAATCTCTTTTCGTGAGAGTTAGAACAAAAAGGATGATCTTGGATTTGAATCTCATCGAACCTGGGGATAAGCCCCCAAGACTTCAAAACTTTCAACGACTGCTCCACGGTCTGTGAATCAATGGCTGAACCTGGTGCCACCACATCCACGAGATCTCCAGGCTGCAGAGCTCTCCATGACTTCCCTGTCATTTCTCCCACTCCCAAAATTCTATTGTGTGGGATATTTTCCATCAAAGCAAGCAGCACAAAATCGATCTTTTTCAGAAGCCGAAACCGCTCGGAGCAAGCCCTCCATCGTGAGATACTGAAGGGTATCCACCTGAAGGAAATCTCGAATTTCATCTTGGGTCTTGTGCGAAGCAATCAACTCGGCCGCTTGAGGTGTATCAACCCCATAGTAACAAGGCCCCGTGGTTGGCGGAGCTGCAATTTTCAAGTGAACTTCGGACGCGCCAGCCGCTCGAACCATTTGGACTATCTTACGACTCGTCGTTCCTCGAACCAGGGAATCATCAATGAGGATAACTTTTTTTCCTTTAAAAACGGCAGTTTGTGGATTTAACTTCACTTTAACTGCGAAATCGCGAACAGTCTGGACCGGCTGAATAAATGTTCTTCCGATATAGTGATTTCGAATGATCCCCAGATCAAACGGAATCCCCGACGACTGAGAAAATCCCAAAGCGGCAGCCACTCCCGAGTCAGGAACGGGAATAACGAGATCCGCTGGCGTCTGACTTTCCTTCGCAAGTTCCTCTCCGAAAAGTTTCCTGGACTGGTAAACAGATCTTCCGAAGACAATGGAATCAGGCCGTGAAAAGTAAACATGCTCGAAGACACAGTACGATGGTCTTGCCTCCGCAAAACGGAGGGATTCGATTCCTCGACTTGTGAGCTTCACAATTTCTCCCGGCAGCACTTCTCGAACAAACTCTGCCCCAATCAGATCCAAAGCACAGGTCTCACTGGCTAAAAAATAGGACTCTTCGAGTTTTCCAATCACTAAAGGGCGAAAACCATGGGGATCACGCACTCCCCAGATTTCACCTTCCGCAAGAAAAACAAAACTGTAAGCGCCTTGAATCTGATGCAGAGCTTTAATGAGTGCTTTGTCGAACTCTTTCTCTTGAGCCCGTGAAATCAGATGCAGAACCACTTCCGTATCGTTACTTCCCGAGAGAATCGATCCCCCCGCTTGAAGTTGTTTCCTCAGCACGGAAGCATTGGTCAAGTTTCCATTGTGCGCCACTGACACAGGTCCCTGACTCACTTGGACCGAGAGAGGCTGAGCATTCAGCAAAGAATTGCTCCCCGTGGTCGAATATCTAACGTGACCTATGGCCTTCACCCCTTGCAGTCGACTCAGTTTTTCCTCAGTAAAGACATCTCCCACAAGCCCTAAACCTTTTTCAGTCCAATGTTCAACTTCATCAACAGGCACCGTGATCCCACAGGATTCTTGCCCGCGGTGCTGTTGAGCATACAGCCCAAGGTAGGTCAGTCGGGCCGCCTCCGGATGACCAGTGACTGCAAAAACTCCACACTCTTCACGAAATTCACCCATGAACACCTCGCACAACCACTTCACCAATTTTTTGAGCTTGAGCGTGCGGGTGAATGGCCTTTAAGTCTTTGTCCAAACTTTTGAGATAAGAAGCTTCTTTCTCATCCAGCTCCATCAGAACTTGGTAGAAATCAATGACCTGAGAAACAGGAATTTCCCCAGAATATTTCAGAGTTTCTGTCTCCATTTTTTTCAGTGAAGCTTCAACTCCCTCCAGGTTCACCATTTGGGCTGCCCGAGGTAAACTCTTCAAGGAATAGTTTCGCAGCAAATCTGTATACTTGAGTGCTTGTCTTAAACTGTCCTCTCGCCCGTCCGTCAGAGGACAAGACACCAGGACCACGTGACTTTGGGCTTTTTGAAACTGATCCCAGGGGATACTTTCCCAGTGCTCTCGAAGCCCGACAACTCCCACGGCTGGAGTCGAGATAATATTTTTTCCTAAAGTTTCATTATAAAAACTGACATTCCCAGAGATCACCGGACAGGAAAACACACGCCCCGCCTCGGTCAGACTTTCCACAGAGACAACAAATTCTGTCATAATCTCGACTTTCTCCGGATTTCCAAAATTCAAGCAATCTGTCATCCCCACAGGCTGCGTCCCTTTGATAGACATCTGAAAGGCCGGATACAAAAAGGCATCGAGAGCTCCGAGCCCCGCATTGGCCTCCATGATCTCCGGTCGACAACCCAGCACAATCCCAAGCGCACGTTGTGACTGTTTTAACGCGATAAAAGCCACATCTTGATCGGCCGATCTGATGGTTCGAAGCCCCACCATTTGATCAAATTGCTCATACACCGAAGTTCTTGAAAATTCTGAATCACAATCGAGCTTTCTTTTCTTCTGAAGACTCTGAGAGAGCTTCTCCCAGCTCCAATCCTTCCAAAGCTCATAGGGTCGATCGTACACCGGGGCCTCTTCCACAATCAGTCGAGGATCCAAAGACAAAAGAAGTTCATTCTTCTTAAAGATTTGAAACTCCCGACTCTCTCGCACTTCCCCGATAGTCACACAATCAAGCCCCCAGCGCTCAAATATCTTTTGCAAAGTCCCCACATTTTTTGTTTTTGCGACAAGAAGCATTCTCTCCTGAGACTCGCTGAGCATGATCTCTTCCGGCGACATGCTGGAATCTCTCAGGGGAACTTGGTCCAAACGGAGAGTAAACCCAAACCCACACTTCGCAGACATTTCAAAGCTTGATGACGTCAGCCCTGCAGCTCCCATATCTTGAATGGCGTCAACAAGACCTGTTTGAATCGCCTCTAGACAAGCTTCAATCAGTAGCTTTTCATAAAATGGATCGCCAATTTGCACGTTTGGCCTTTTTGATTCTGAGTTTTCATCAAAAGATTCACTGGCCATCGCAGCTCCATGAACGCCGTCTTTTCCCGTTTTTGCCCCGACATACAAAACAACTCCGCCAGATTCCTTCAAACGAGAAAGAGCGACCCTGGAGTTCTGCTGATCAAAAATCCCAAGAGCAAAAGCATTCACCAAAATATTAGAATTATATTTTGAATCGAAGTTCACTTGTCCTGTCACCGTAGGCACTCCCACACAGTTCCCGTAACCACCGATTCCCCGGACCACTTGATCCCAATGACGTGGCTGATTTTCCCCAAAACAAAGGTAATTTGCCAAAGCGATGGGCCGAGCTCCCATGGTAAAGATATCTCGTAAGATTCCACCCACCCCAGTGGCTGCCCCTTGATAAGGCTCAATGAAACTCGGGTGATTATGGGACTCCATTTTAAAGGCGATCATTTCTCCGCGCCCTAAATCAAGGATTCCCGCATTCTCACCCTCAGGACTGACAACTTGAGGATTTAAGGTCTTGGCAAATTGTTTTAAATGTCGCTTCGAACTTTTATAAGAACAATGTTCCGACCACAAAGCCGAGAAGATCGCCCACTCTAACCCCTGTGGCTCACGCTTTAAAAGATCTTTCATTCGTTCATATTCAGATAAACTCAGACGATATTTTTTGAGCTGCTGCTCGAGGTTTTGAATCATGGCAGAAACCCCAATCCATCCTGACTTTCCATCCAGGAGTAGATGGCTCTTTCCGGGTGAGGCATCAGACCCGCAACTTTTTTACATTTTGACAGCACTCCAGCGATTCGCCCCATAGATCCATTCACCTCGGATTGGTATTTCAGCCAAACTTGACCTTGCTCTTCGAGCCTTTCGGGATCATCAATCACATACCGTCCATCCCCATGAGCCACAGGAAGCTGAATTGATTCTCTCGCTGGACCAAAATAATTCGCTCGACTCACAACATTTAATTGAACACTTTTATGAATGAACCGTCCCGACGAATTTTTCGTCAGTGCCCCGGGAAGAAGCCCTGATTCGCACAGAATTTGAAAACCATTGCAGATCCCCAAAATAGGACCTCCAAAATCATGAAACTTTCTGACAGAATTCATCATTGGACTTTGAGCCGCAAGAGCTCCGCTTCGAAGATAGTCTCCAAAACTAAATCCACCGGGAAGAATCACAGCCTCTAAAGACTGCAAATCTTGTTGATCATTGTGCCAAAGCCACTGGGCTTGATAGCCCTTCGCTTGAACGTACTCAAAGACATCGTTATCACAATTCGTTCCTGGAAATCGTAGGACCCCAATCCGCTTTGCCACAGACCCTCCAGTCTTAAAGAAATTTAAAGCCTGACTATTTCATAATTCTCAAGCAAAGGATTTGTGAGCGTTCCTTGGGCAATTTTCTGAATCTCTTCCTGAGCTTTCTCTTCAGATAAATCGAGCGCAACTTCAATCCATTTACCCACCCGAACCTGCGTCACAGAAAATCCAGCCTGAGAAAGAACACTGCTTACAGCACGTCCTTGAGTATCGAGAATCACCTCTCGAGGAATCACTTTCACTCCAAACCGAATCATAAAGACTCCAATCTCTGTAAAACTTCCCGATAAGCCTCACCCACATTTCCCAAATCTCTGCGAAATCGATCTTTATCAAACTTTTCCTGCGTCTTCATATCCCAAAGCCGGCAAGAGTCTGGACTAATATCATCACCCAGGAGGATTTCACCTTGGTGATTTCGACCAAACTCAATTTTAAAATCCACAAGATCCAGCTGAGCTTTTGAAAAATACTGCACTAAGAGATGGTTGATTTTTTGAGCTCTCTCTTGAAGAGCTCGCACAGTTTCCAAATCTGAAATCCCCAATGCCAGAACTTGCTCCACGGATAAAAACGGATCACCCAGCTTGTCATCTTTAAAATAGAACTCCACACAGGGCTCCAACAATTTCTCACCCTCCGTCCGACCCATCTTTTGAGCCAGCGATCCGGCGACTCTGTTTCTGATAACCACTTCCAAAGGAATCATTTTAAGGGATTGGACTCGAACTTGAGTTGGATTCACTTGCCCTAACAAATGGGTTTTCACCCCTTGAGATTCTAAAAACTCAAAAATGAGAGAAGAAATTCGACAACTGACAGCCCCTTTATCTTCAAAAGATCCCCGCTTTTGCGCATTGAAAGCTGTGAGATCATTTTTAAACTCAACGATCAATTCCAGCGGAGCCTGATCTTGCGCAAAAACTTTTTTGCCTTTGCCTTCATAAATCAGGGTCATCATAAAACCTTCCTCAGTGAAGCTTTAAGGTCCTTTTTGATTTTGAGGGACGCAAAAATACTTTTTACTTCCTTGGGCTTCAAGAGTTGCTTAAGCTCAGGATCTTTTAAGATCTTCTCTTGTAACTGATCACCTCGCCCCAAAGAATGACAAAGTCTTTGCACATGATAATAAGCCAGTTCTCGATCAAGCCCCTTTTCCACTAGGGATAAAAGAACTTGAGAACTGAAGAGTTGTCCCTGGCTCAAGGCGATGTTTTCTTGCATCTTCTTTTTATCAACATGCAAACCTTCAAGAAGAACCGCCATCCGGTGAGCGGCATAGTCCGCAATAATGAAGGCATCTGGAAAAATCACTCTTTCCACACTGGAATGAGAAATATCTCTTTCATGCCAGAGCGGCACATTTTCTAAGCTGCTCGAAACATAGGATCTCAAGAGTCTCGCACAGCCAGTGATGTTTTCTGCTGAAATCGGATTCTTCTTGTGAGGCATTGCCGAAGAACCTTTTTGTCCTTTGGAAAATCCTTCCACCACTTCACCCACTTCGCTGCGCTGGAGATGGCGGAGCTCTACGGCTAAGCGCTCAAATCCAGTCCCTAACAGCGCCAAAGCAAACATCAGTTCCGCATGACGATCCCGTGGGATGACTTGAGTGGCAATGGTTTCTGCCATTAACTTTAATTTTTGAGCGACGAGATTTTCGACTTTTGCTGGTTGTTGAGAATAGGTTCCCACCGCCCCTGACATCTTACAGATCATCATCTGCTGAAGTGCTTGTTTGAGTCTTTTGCGATTTCGCTGCAATTCTGCCAGATGGCCCGCGAGCTTAAAGGCAAAGGTCGTTGGCTCCGCAAACATTCCATGAGTTCGCCCAGCACAAAGGGTCTCTTCGTGCTTTCTAATCAGAACTTTTAAAGTCTTTTCTAAAAAATCGAGAGTCTCTTCAAGCACCATCCCCGCATCTCTCACCTGAAGGGAAAAAGCCGTGTCTAAAACATCTGAACTCGTCATTCCAAAGTGCACGAAACGACCGTGGGGTCCCACATTCTCAGCCACATTAGAAACAAAAGCGATCACATCGTGCTTTGTTTGTTTTTCAAGCTCATGAATTCTTTTGACCGAGAATTGACCCTTCTTCTTAATCTGAACAGCGGCAGCTTTAGGAATAATTCCTAATTTAGCCTGCACTTCCGCCACTGTGATTTCCACATCAAGCATTTTAGAAAATCTCGAGTCAATATCCCAAACCATTCCCATTTCTGGACGTGTGTATCTAGCGATCATAAAGTTTCCTCTTTGCTGACTTTTGATTTCGCTTGAAGCTTCGCCTCTTTCTTTTTCCGAAGCTCTTCTTTCTTCTTCCACCAGTTTTCAATCTGATTAAGGATATCTCTCTGCGAGGGAATACGCCCTTCCCATGTGTAAAATGACCATGCCTCTGGAGAGTCAAAAAAACAATTGCTCCAACCCGAAGAAACTTGCGCTTTCTTTTTCTCCGACGGACTAAACACAGGAAAACGGGCAGGACCTATTTGGTTGTAGGTGTAATCAAATTCTTGTGGGTAATTCACAAGATCCACGACAGTCAGAGGAAGTCGCTGCTGAAGGACCTTTCGAACCTGCATTCCTTTTTCCGTCAGATACTGTTGATTAAATCGCTGTTCTGAAGGTAGCAACATCCAGATATCCCAAAGATCTTGGCTCGCCGTTCTTTGTACGATCAGCATGTTGTCATGGCTCAAGGCAAGGTCAGGATCTTGAAGACTGACAAAGTGAAGAGGGAGCGAATTTCTCACCACGGAATCACTGAAAGAATATCTAAATCTCATCCACGACCAAGTGCTTTCGGTCACTTTTTTACCAAACAGCTTTTGCTGAACTTGAGTGCCAAGCATTCCTGACTCTTCTGAAGTTAAACACCAAACAAACTGATCGGCTTCTAACAGAAAAGGGCGATCCACTTTCACTTCAAGAGCTCCCAATTGTTTCCCCGTGATCAAAGAAAGATCGGCGAGCTGAGCTTTCTCGATCACTTGCACGCCCAGGGACTTGAGCCAATCTAAGTTTCTTGCAATCCCCCGCCGTGTCGCTTGCTTCACCGCAAAAGTTCCTTGAACTCTTGTTTCCTCGGCCTTTTTGCTGACTGGCTCTAAAGTTCCCCAATCCCAAACTGTGCGCCCATAAGATCGTGCCATCAACTGAATCAATGACTTGAATTGAGTTTTCTCTCGAACCCGATCATCCAAAGAGCGCATTTCAAGAGGGCCTTCTGGCAACCAAAACACCAGTCCGTGGGGAAGCTGGAATAGCTCATCATCTTCATTCATTCTTTGAGTCCAGAGAGCTCCAATCGCCTCTGTGGGAAAACCACCAAAGGGCCCTTCCCAATCTTCAGGGGACCAATTTCCCATTGGATCTGAAAGTTCTACCAAGACTGTTGAAATCCCAGATTTCTGCAACTGAGCCGCCATCCAATGACCCCGTCCAAAAACTGAAACCACACAAACTTCTGTTCGTTTTTCCATAATTAGTAACCCACCCACGTCCTGACAAGACGTTGCTCTTCTTTATGAATCCAAAATTGACTCTCACTCACATCGACAGATTTCTCTGCTGACCGGACTCGACTCTGGAGTCGAACCAGACCCGCATCCATCTCAGGAATCACGTCATGGAGACTCACACCCATCTTTGCTCGCTCCTCAAAACTCCGCTCTAGGGCTTTCGCCCCGATGTACGCCGGAAGCAACGAAGGATGCAGATTCCAGATGCGATTCTTCCAATTCTTCAAAAATTCCTCCGGAACAATTCGCATGAATCCCAAAAGAAGAATTTTTTGTATTTTCCTTTGTTTCAATTCCTGAGAAAGCAGTGCCCAAGACTCTTTCTGACTGAACGAAGGAAGGAGCAGTGGAATGAAATTCCTTGAAGCTCTCTGACAAGCGATGGCTCCTGGGCGCGAACTCACAATACATGCCAGATGGAGAGAGGCTCGAAGACTCAAGAGGCTCTGAAGATTCGTTCCCGATCCAGAGACAAAGACAGCCCACCGAGGACTACCCATGATGAACCTTTCCTAGGATCCAGCTTTGAAATCCTGAACTCTAGGCTTGCTGCAGGGTCAGGTTCACGCCGTCCGGAGGCACAACACAAACAAGCCCCACTCCACAATTCAGAGTCCTCACCATCTCCTCATTGGAAAGCTGTGTGCGGCGCTGAACTTCTTGAAAGATCGCAGGCATCTCCCACATTTCATAGGAAAATTTGAGATGGGATGGAATCACTCGGGGAATATTTTCAAGACCTCCCCCAGTGATGTGCGCCAGAGCATGAATTTTAAATTTCTTTTTTAAAGCCAGGAAAAAGTCCACGTACAAAGCCGTTGGCGTCAAAAGTTCTTCAATCCATTGATCAAGATCGCTTTCAAAGACTTTGCGCAAAAGCGAATATCCATTGCTGTGGCAACCACTCGAACTCACGGCCACCAGAACATCGCCTGGCTGAACTTTGTGGGGCCCCAAGCGTTCGGAGTCATCCACCACACCCACCGCAAAACCTGCCACATCAAAATCACCCTGGGAATAGACTCCCGGCATTTCCGCTGTTTCACCGCCTGCCAGAATCATGTTAGACTCAGCACAAGCTTTACGAAGAGCCGTTAAAAACTTTTTCGCAAAAGTGAGGTCGAGCTTCCCTGTGGCATAATAGTCGAGAAAAAGCAGAGGCGTCCCACCGGTACAGATCAGGTCATTCGCACACATCGCCACCAAATCTTGAGCGACGGGCTCAGGTCGGCCATATTGCGAAGCTAGTTTGACTTTAGTTCCTACACCATCAGTGCAGGTCACCAAATAGGGCTTTTTCATTTCTGGAAATGAAATATCAAAGAGAGAGGCAAATCCGCCAATTCCTTCGAGAAGACGATTCTGATGGCTCAGTGATTTTCCGGATTTGATATTTTGTTGCTCTTGCTCAGCTTGAGCGAGCCATTCCACCAGCTCGTCACCGGCTTCCACACTCACTCCGGATTTTTTATAATCCATCACTGACATGAAGACCCCTCGGGAATGACAAAAGAGTAGTTGGAATCCTTCTGTGAGTCCACAAAGAAGGAGGATTAGCTCTATGCAAAACCACTTTCAATGCGGTAGCATGAGGTCATGAAAAAGAAAATGGCGTCCTCTGTGATTGGTTTCCTTGTTATGGTTTGGTCAGGGTCCGCTTTGGCGGATTCCACATCACTTTACACCTTGAAAGTGAAGAACTTTGATGGCAGCGTCAGAGATCTTGCCCAATATAAGGGCAAAGTGACCCTCATCGTCAATACAGCTTCAAAGTGTGGGTTCACTCCCCAACTCAAAAGCTTGCAAACCCTTCAAGAAAACTATGGCCAACAAGGATTTCAAGTTCTCGCCTTCCCCAGCAACGATTTTAAACAAGACTCTGGGGATTCTCAAAAATTTGCGAGTGATAACTACAAAGTCTCTTTCCCTCTGATGGAAAGAGCTCCCGTCACCGGCGATCAAATTCAACCCGTCTTTTCATTTCTCACTCAAAGCTTCCCTGCGATCCCCCAAAGTGTCCTTTGGAATTTTGAGAAATTCCTCGTCGACAGAAATGGAAAAGTGAGAGCTCGTTATCGATCACTCACAGACCCCTCCGAGAAGTCTGTCCGCCAAGAGATTGAAAAACTTCTCGCTGAGAAATCTCCTTAAAGATTTTGCAGAAAAAACTGGAGCATATTGCCAATTTCAAGAACTCGGTTCTCTCGCTTAGCGGACCCATGCCCTTCGTCGGCAAATAGAATCAGTTGTGACTTGATCCCTTTTTTTGCGAGAGCCTGATGCATCTGGACCGCCTCACCCGCAGGAACGCGAGGATCATTGGCCCCCTGAATGATTAATAATGGCTTATTGGCTTTTTCTAGCCAAGTGACTGGCGATAGTCTCAAGAG
>JBKCXY010000177.1:0-2012 GCA_046315835.1 Pseudobdellovibrionaceae bacterium
GCCTTGAAGATTCTTGAGGCCAGTGAGGGCTTCAAGGGGGGCCTTCAAAGAATAAAGATCAGCAAACAGCTCCCACTGAACACTTCCTTGGGGCTTGAGGAAGAGCTCTGAAACTTTGGTGAAGTCAGCTTTAGCTTCCAAGTAGGAATTGAGAACATGAAGCTGGAAATCTCTGAGTGAAAGGCGGTCCTGGGTGAGTTCTGAAGACACGAGGAGACTCAGTGGCAGCTCTTGCTCATGGCTGGCAAGAGTAGCTCCCCGCAGAACAAGATCAAGTTCTAAAGATGTCTTTTTGTTCGAAGCCACTAAACTAAAATCTTTCACTTGAAGAGAGCTCTTGTAAATTCCTGAGGACAAATTCGCTTGGGCTTGAAAAGTCGCGATTTGAGAAATTGGGAGCTTCTTTAAAATATCAAAGAGGGGTTTGAGCTGAAGTTCTTTGGGCTGTGAGGAAGTCTGGTTCCAGGCATCAGCCTCCAGGGAGACTTCTAAGCCTTGAATCTCAATCGCAGCTAAGGAGAATCGTCCGAGAAGTATGGAAAAGGGATCGAGAGTCGCCAGCACTTTTCCCATCTTGAGGTGCTTAATTCCAAGATCTGTGCTCAAGCTTTGCTCAGGGATCTCAATTCCTTCAAGCCAAATGGAAGGCCACAGAAGCTTCCAATTGAAATCCTGAATGGTGATCTTGAGAGGAGATTTTTGTTCAATTTGAGCTTCGAGCTGAGTCTTGACCCACTGGCGAAGGCTCGGCTTGATGCCCATATAAGCGCCCACGACAAGACTGATACTGATGAGTAAAGGCAAAAGAATCAGCCACGCTCTTTTCATGAATACTGCTCTTTCCATTCATCGAGCAAAGCAGATGCAGATCGGTACTGAGGCCTCAATTGAACGAGCCCCTCCATCATTTGAAGTGCTTCTACTTTTCTTCCCAGTCCCCAAAGGGCCTGAGCGCGGAAATAGGAGCAAGCAAAGCTAATCTCTGGATCTGTTGACTCCAGTTTCTGAAGTTCTTCAATCAGCATCAGAAGCTCCACATAGCGATGGCTTTGAGTCAGGGCTTCGCAGCGAAGCCAAGCGGAGGAAGGGGCGGTGAGATCAGCTTCAAGAATTTGAGCCGCTTCTGATTGTGAATCCCAAAAAATATGAGCGAGCGCAAAATCAGATCTCAGAGAGGGATCCATTTGCGCCAATTGTTTCATCTGTGAACTGATGATCTCGAGGGTCTTTTCCACTTCGGGGTCTTTGGCCTCAGGGGGGAGGCGAGGGGGGGTTACTTGAGAAGTTCCACGATCCGAGCGCCGTGACAAATAGGCTTGAGCTTTTCGATCTTTGAAGTCTCTCCAAACTGTTTCCAAAACAGAGTCATCGGGGAATTCATTTTGGAATTGATGAAGGATCTCCTCTTCTTGATCGAAGAGTTGTTGAGATTTCAAAAGTTGAAGTTGATCAAGAAGGGATTCCCGGTGATGGGCTTTCAAAATCTTTGCTAGATTTCTTCGTTTTTCACGTTCCTCGGGGAGCTCCGTCTCAAAGGCATCGAGCACGCTGGTTCGACTGAGCTCTGACAGAGCGTTCTCACTCAGTGCTCCTGAGATTAAATTTTTAGCGACGTCGATAGGAATCTGATTGTCTGGGCCTGCGGCTCGCAAAGCGAGGACGAGAGAGTCGGCATAGTGTGCCCAAGGGGTTGCTGAGCCGTCTCCGAGTTTCCGGGTGATGAGATCGACAAGAGTCGCATGAAATCCTGCAAGATGAAGAAAGCGCGCCAGAGTTTGAAACTGAGAAAATGGAAGTGAGGAGTACTCGAGCTCTTTCACCAAAGCGTCGGCCGTCAATTCAACGGACCCCAATTGTTGAAGATAATCTTGGATTTTCAATTCCAGGTCATTGTCGCTGCCAGCAGTGGTGGGAAGAGGGGCTTTTGTCACCCCTCTATTTTGCCAAAAAATAGAATAAATCTGGAGACTTAACGCTTAGTATTAGGACTAGGCGTTAACCCGGCCCACATA
>JBKCXY010000178.1:0-15038 GCA_046315835.1 Pseudobdellovibrionaceae bacterium
TTTGCTCAGGCATTTATTGAGCCTCAACCGAAGAAGTCAAATTTTCAGGACTAAACTCTTTCTGTGCAACAAATGTTTCCTTCCGAATCTCACAATTCGATAGCTCACAATATCGACAGTATCTTCGCTCGCAGGGATCAAGATGAAAAGCAATTTCCCCATCATAAGGGTAACCAGCGATCACTTTCTTTTCAAAAAGAGAAGCTTCTTCGTGGGCTTTCTTTGTATCCCCAAACTCGGGAATCACAAGGTGTGCATCAATATGGTGAAAAGATCCTGCTCGAATCATTCTCAACTGATGAATGTCGATAAACCCCGGACGACGATTCTTTTGAATGGACGCAGACAGCTTTTCTAGGGATTCTTGATCCATCTCATCCATCAGCCCAGATGCAGAATTTCTGACGATTTTTATACCTTCAATTCCTAAATGGAAAGCCACAGCGAGAGCCACCAGCGGATCAAGCCATTTCCATCCAGTGATCATCACAATCACGAGACTCACAACAACACCGGCAGTGGTCCAAACATCGCTCAAAACATGTTTTGAGCTCGCCTGTAAAGCAGCAGACATGCTTTGTTGTGCCACTTTCTTGAGATAGAGCCCCAAAGTCAAGTTCACCAAAGCAGCTCCAATCATGAGATAAAAGCCGACATCAACCTGTAATATTTGGGGACCCCGGTAAAAATCAGAAACCGCTTTGTAGACAATTGCGAGAGCCGCAAAAGCAATCAAACCACCCTCAAAAGCTGAAGAAAAATACTCCAGCTTGCCGTGGCCGTAAGGGTGTTCTTTGTCGGCGGGCTGGGTCACGACTCGCATAATTTGAAAGGCAAACCCAGCGGCAAGCACATTCACAATTGTTTCGAGAGCGTCGGAATAGACCGAAGTCGAACGAGTCAAATAGTAGGCTAAAAACTTGAGCCCTAAAACAATGAGACTTAAGAAAAGGGAAAGCCGAGAAGCGATAAGAAGTTGAGCACTCATAGCTTGGGTTTAATGGGGGTCGTTCGGGGGGTCAATGACTTCTTAACTGACGGCCTTTTTTCTCATGGGAACTGGTTGCTCTTGATGAAATTCGCTGGCCGCATTGATCTCAACAAATTTCACACAGTTCTTGCCTGCTCTTTTAGCGTCAAACAGAGCATGGTCTGCGGCTCGGACAAGACCCCGAGCATCCGTTTCTCTGTCACCAGGTGCTGTGATCGCAAAGCCAATACTGGAAGTCAGGCGAATTTCATCCCGATCATTTTTGAAATGATAAGACTGAATGGTTTGACGAAGTCTTTCACAAAAGTGACGAGCTCCTTCAGCAGAAGTCTCGGTCAGCATCATCAGAAACTCATCGCCCCCGTAACGGGCTCCCATATCAATGGATCTGATCGATTGACGTATGATTTTTCCAACTTCAGAAATCACAAAACTTCCAAAGAGATGGTCATGGCCGTCATTCACCGTTTTGAAATGGTCCATGTCCATCATGACAATGCACACTTGACGACCAAACCGGCGAGCCCGCGTGAGCTCAGTTTCAATCCGCTGATAGACCGATCGCATATTGTATAAGCCAGTGAGGTCATCAATATCGACGAGCTCTTTGAGCTTTTCATTGGCAGCTCGCAATTGGTCATTCAAATCTTTAATTCTCAACTGAGCTCTGACTCGGGCCAAAAGCTCCAAAGGGTCAAAAGGCTTTGGAATATAATCATCGGCACCGGTATCCAGTCCCGCGACCACAGCCTCTGTGGAAGTATTCCCTGAAATAAACATCACGGAAACGTACTTTTCTTTTTGGCGAAGATCTTTGAGGGTGTCGAGACCCGAGAGGCCCGGCATATTCACATCAAGCATGATGAGATCTGGGTCCCAACTTTTAATAGCTTCGATCGCAAGCTTACCCGAAATCGCCGTCTCGACAACGTAGCCTTCCCATCTCAAAGCTTCAGCAATGATATCGAGGCTATCTTGATCATCATCAACGACAAGTATTCTGCGGTCAGCGGGCTTAATCGACATACACTCAGAATACAGCGTTGCAGGGCAAAACGGGATTGGACCGAGGTCAGATCTGCTTGAAATCTAGTCCTCTGACTGGCAAAGTCCAGCCCATGGCATACGATCACAAAAATATCGATTCAAAGTGGCAGAACGTCTGGGCTCAAAAACAAGCATTCAAAGCTGAAAATAAGTCCGCAAAACCAAAATATTACGCTCTCGACATGTTTCCCTATCCTTCAGGATCTGGACTTCATGTGGGCCATTTGGCCTCGTACACTCCCACCGACATTCTTTCTCGTTACAAGCGAGCCCGGGGATTCAATGTGCTCCATCCGATGGGCTATGACGCTTTCGGCTTACCCGCGGAACAATATGCGATTCAAACCGGAGTCCACCCTGCCATCACCACTGAAAAAGCCATTGCGAATTTTCGCCGACAGCTGCAGGCCTATGGATTTAGTTTTGATTGGACCCGGGAAGTTTCTACTGCCGATTCTAAATTTTATAAGTGGACTCAATTTATTTTTCTGAAATTGTGGGAGCGAGGCCTCGCTTACCAAAAAGAAGTGCCTGTGAACTGGTGCCCCGCCTTAAAGACTGTTCTTGCCAACGAAGAAGTCGTGGATGGAAAGTCTGAGCGTGGTGGCCATCCTGTGATTCGTATGCCGATGAAACAGTGGATGCTGAAAATCACTGACTATGCAGAAAGACTTCTCCAAGACTTGAATAAAGTGGACTGGCCTGAAAGAACCAAAGAAGGCCAGCGCAACTGGATCGGAAAAAGCGAAGGCGCTCAGCTTGGTTTTGAAGTTCCCCCATTTGGAAAGGTAGAGGTTTTCACCACTCGCCCTGACACTTTGTTTGGGGTGACTTTCATGGTGCTGGCCCCTGAGCACCCCGCTGTCCTGAAAATCACCACTGAGAACCAAAAGACAGTGGTGAAAGCTTACATCGAAAAATCAGCTTCAAAATCCGAAGTGGACCGCAAAGCCAATCTTGAAAAATCCGGCGTTTTCACGGGAGCTTTTGCCACTCATCCCTTGTCAGGCAAGCAAATCCCCGTTTGGATCTCCGACTATGTCCTAATGGATTATGGAACTGGCGCCATCATGGCCGTTCCTGGCCATGACGAAAGAGACTTTGAATTTGCCCAAAAATTTTCTTTGCCGGTGGAAAGAGTTCTTGAGGGCGGCGATCTCCCCTTCACAGGTGAAGGAAAACTGGTGAACAGTGATTTCTTGAATGGACTTTCAAAGACGGAGGCTATTCAAAAGATGCTTCAGCATCTGGAAAGCAAGAGCCTCGGTAAAAAACTGGTTCAATACAAACTCAGAGACTGGCTTTTCAGTCGTCAGCGTTATTGGGGCGAGCCTTTCCCGCTCATCCATTTTCCGAAAAAGGGCCTGCAAGCTGTTCCTATGAATGAGCTCCCAGTGTTGTTGCCGGAAGTGGCGGATTACGAGCCCACCGAAAAGGGCGAGCCGCCTTTAGCTCGTGTTGAATCTTTTGCCAAAGTTTCACGCGACAGCGAAGTCGGTCAGCGCGAGTGCGACACCATGCCAGGTTCGGCCGGATCGTCGTGGTATTTCCTGAGATACACCGATGCTCAGAACGACAACGAAGCGTTCTCCTTTGATGCTCAAAAATACTGGATGCCCGTGGATCTCTATTTGGGTGGGGCTGAGCACACAGTGGGGCATCTTCTCTATGCCCGCTTCTGGCAAAAAGTGCTTTTCGATGCTGGCCTTGTCAGCCACGATGAGCCCTTCAAGAAGCTCGCTCACCAAGGACTGATTCTCGGTCCTGATGGTGAGAAAATGTCCAAATCACGCGGCAATACCGTTAATCCTGATGAAGTCGGCCAAGAATTCGGTGCTGATGCGATTAGAATGTACATTTGCTTCATGGGTCCCCTGGAGGCCGACAAGCCTTGGGCGACCAATGGAATTGATGGGGTCCGACGCTTTTTGAACCGCTATTGGCGTTTAGTTTGTGATGATTCAGGGAAAGTGATTGCCGAAGATATTGAAATTCCTTTGGAGCTCAAAAAACTGACTCACAAAACAATCAAGAAAGTGACAGAAGACATTGAAAAGATGAGTTTCAACACCAGCATCAGCGCCATGATGATCCTGGTGAACGAGTTTTATAAGTTCAATGTAAAGCCCAAAAACGAGCTCAAAATCCTCGCACAGCTGATGATGCCATTTGGCCCTCACCTCGCTGAAGAAATCTGGGAAAAATTAGGTGGCGAGGGCTTGGTTTCTCTTGCAGCTTGGCCAGAATATGATACATCGCTGGTCGTCGACGATGTAGTGACTCTTGGAGTGCAAGTGAACGGGAAAACTCGTGGCTCCATTGAGATTGCTCCAGATGCCTCTGAAGATGTGGCGGTCGCGGCAGCTCTGAAAGTAACTTCTGTGGAAACAGCCGTTGGCGGCAAAAAAATCACAAAAGTTATCTATAAGGCTGGGAAGATTTTGAACTTGATTGCGCCTTAAACGCAGAAAGGGCAACGATGGCTTCTTGGACGACGGAAAAGAGTGCAGAGATTTATGGTATCAACGGCTGGGGTAACGGCTATTTCCGAGTGAATGAAAAAGGGAATGTCTCTATCAACCCCATGGGCGAAAAAGGCCCTTCAGTTGATCTTTATGAACTGACTCAAGATCTGCTCGACCGCGGGATCCGAGTGCCCATCATGATTCGCTTTCCAGATATTTTGAAAGCTCGTGTTGAGCTCATCAACAATTGCTTCGCGAAAGCCACAGCAGACCACAACTACAAAGGTGGCTACTGCGGTGTCTACCCCATCAAAGTGAACCAACAAAGACATCTGGTTGAAGAGCTGGTGAAGCACGGTAAAGACCGCCGCATGGGCCTTGAGTGTGGCTCAAAGCCTGAACTGCTCGTGGTTTTAGCGCTGATGAACACTCCGAATGCGCTTGTGATCTGTAACGGTTTCAAAGATAGCGAATATATCGAAACTGCGATCCTTTCACAGAAACTGGGCCGACACACGATTATCGTTGTCGATCGCTACGAAGAGTTGAAGTTGATTATCGATACCGCAAAGAAATTCAATGCTCGTCCTCATATTGGTTTGCGTGCAAAACTGTACACTCAAGGAGCAGGAAAATGGGTCGACTCTTCAGGAGCTCGCTCTAAGTTTGGATTAACCTCCATCGAAATCGTTGAAGGCCTTGAACTTTTGAAAAAAGAAGGAATGATGGATTGTGTAGAGCTCATCCACTTCCACATTGGTTCTCAAGTTCCTCGTATCCAAAGCATTAAGTCTTCGCTGAAAGAGGGCGCTCGATTTTTCACAGAGCTTTATAAGATGGGTTGCACAGGTCTTAAGTACATCGATGTGGGTGGTGGCTTAGGCGTGGACTATGACGGCACTGGAAGCTCTGACTCTTCCGTGAACTATTCTGAGCAAGAGTACGCCAATGATATTATTTCTACCATGCAAGCGATGTGCGATGAAAAAGGGATTCCCCATCCTGACATCGTCACTGAATCTGGTCGATTCTTGGTAGCTCATCACTCGGTCCTTGTGTTCAACGTCCTTGGCGTGAATGACTTACGTCGACCTCAGCCTCCGCGGACTGCGACCAAATCTGATCCGATGCTGCTGCAAGACCTTCAATATATTTACGAAAAAGTGAATAAAGACAACTTGAACGAGTGCTTCAATGACATGCTTCAGGCGAAAGCAGAGGCCTTGTCTTTGTTTACTTATGGAGTTTTGAACCTCGAGCAGCGGGCTTGGTGTGAGTACATGCACTTTGCCATTGCGACCAAAATGGTCGAAGTGGCTCAGCAGGCTGAAGATGCAGATGACATTGTTCAGGCCCTGAAGGAAGAACTCTGTGAGACCTATTTCTGTAACTTCTCGGTATTTCAATCTGTTCCAGACTCATGGGCTGTAGGACAGCTGTTCCCCGTGATGCCAATTCACCGTCTGCAGGACAAGCCCACTCGGGAAGCAACTTTGGCGGATCTGACTTGTGATTCTGATGGTAAGCTTGAGAAGTTCATCGACACTGAAACAGGCAAGACCAAAAAAACTTTGCATGTTCATGACGTGGATCCCAAGCAGCCCTATTACTTGGGTGTCTTTCTCACAGGTGCATATCAGGAAATTTTGGGAGATCTGCATAACCTGTTTGGAGATACGGATGCCGTCCATATTTCCCTCCATGAAAGTGGCTACACGTTAGATCACTACGTGCCTGGGGATACTGTCACCGAGGTGCTTTCTTATGTTCAGTACCGCCACTACAACATGGTAGATAATGTTCGCTCTGCTGCCGAAGAGAGCATCCAAAAAGGAACGATCTCTAAGCAAGAAGCGAAACTTCTGATCAAGCATTATGAAGAAGGTCTTGCTGGTTACACTTACCTTGAAGATCCAGAGTCTCTTTAAACAGAGGCTCTGATCTATAGATCCAGAAGTTTTTTGAAACTGACTCAAAATCCTGTCCCTGGTCTCTGCTACCGCCTCAATGAAGCCAAGATTTACTTATGAAATTTGCGTGTTCGTTGGTGATTTCTGTTTCTTGCAAAACAAGAAACAGAAATTCCGTCCGATTTCCTTTTTTTCTCTATTGAGTCAGGTAGTTAGAGGACGGCGTTCTGCTGAAGGGACAGGATTTTGAGTCAGTTTCAAGTTTTTTGGGAAAATTTCAGTATCCAAATCCTAAAACAAAACTAATTCCGCCTAATGAAAAGGGATCCTGATCGAAGATAGATGTCTCTAATGCTCTAAATCTGGTTTCGAATGTGAGATCCCAGGCCTTACGACTATTGAGCTCACTCTTGAAGGCAACTCCAAACGCCAGTACATAGCCTAAGCTCAGATCTGAAGTTGTTGTGGCCAACTCATCATAGGTCGTCTCACTTGGTAACCGAATATAGTTAAATTCAACAAGGCCATAGGCACCAAGGTAAGGTCTTAATCTGAATTCTTTCCCAGGAACAAGATTCAACTGAAAGCCCAGGTGGGCATTGGTGTAGTAGCCAGAAATAGCGAGTGTTCTTTCTGTTGAGCCATCTTGAAGGGTTTCTTGACCTGATATTGTCCCTGCTCCAACGCCCCCATGGAATCCAACAAATCGATTCGAAACAGTTCCTGTGAACTCAAGGCCATAAGCTGAGGTCGCGCTGGAAAATGACTCAAATCTTTCCCCAGAGTACTCGGTATAAACCAAACCAAAATGAGAATCATGAGAGTTAAACCAGCCCACTCCAGCAGCATGGGCGCTCTGAAAACAAGTGAAGATCAAAAAAAGTGGCAAACAGTATTTTTGGTTCACAGTTTCTTATCGGTATCTCTCTGACACAGGACTACCACCCTAAGTCCGGAACAGGGTCTAGTTGTTGATATTTTCTTAGCACTCAACAGGACTTAAGTCCCATTTCTGAGATAGATTGATCAGCCGATAACATAATCATGCGGAGAAATTAATGAATCCTGTTCTGGCTCTTGTCACTGATGATAATCCTGTGAATCAGCTCATTGCCCAAGAAATGCTTGAAGAACTTGGCTGCCAAGTCATTCTTGCAGCCCATGGTTTTGAAGCTGTTGAGAAGTTAAAATCTCATGAATTTGATATCGTTTTTATGGATTGTATGATGCCTCAGCTCGATGGTTTTGCCGCCACTCGCCTGATTCGCGAAAGCGCTCAGTTCAAGGACCTCCCGATCATTGCATTAACAGCTTACGCAATGTCTTCGGACCGAGATCGTTGCCTTCAAGCGGGAATGTCCGACTATCTTGCAAAGCCGATTCTCCTGAATCACCTGGAAATGATGCTTCAGAAATGGGTTCCTCGCCTTCGGAACAAAGAGCTACCTTTCAAAAAAACTGAGCCCCGAGACATTCTTCAAGACACCAAAATGCAGGAAACTTTCCTTCATGATTGCGAAAGACTCCTCAAAGAGCTCCAAGGAGTTCACCAAAAGCGAGAAGCTGATGAATTGATGTCACTGGTGCATCAGCTGAAATCCACATGCACTTACTTTGGCTTCGGCTCTATTTCTGTTAAATGTCGCTTTGTCGAATATGCTTTGCAAACAGGAACTCTGAACTCTTCCGTTGACGAGACAGTTGAAGATGTCATTGTTGAACTTGATAATCTCATTTATGAAATGAAAGCAAAGCTCGTCTCTTAGTCGACGTCACATCTTTTCAGATCGAGCCCTAGTTGCGAGCATCGTAAGCATCACGGATCCCCTGTCCGATGCTAATCAAGGCCGTCATCGTGATCAGGAGAGCAGCTGCCGGGTACCACACAAGCCACTCGCCAATAGTGAAGTACTTTTGGGCCTGAGATAGCAACTCTCCCCAGCTCGGCGTCGGCGCTCTTAAGCCGAGTCCTAAGTAGTCCAGAATTGCTAAGCCAGAGATGCCTGCGGCAATGGCGAACGGTGAAAACGTCACCAAGGGTGTCAATGCATTAGGTAAAATATGCTTCGTGATGATTCGAAGATGGGAAGCTCCAACAGCTCGTGCTGCTTCGACATACTCACGCTTTCGAAGCTGTAAGAACTGACTTCGCATATAGTGGAAAATACCCGTCCAATCGAAAAGAACTGTGAATACTACGAGCAACAACATGGTTGGCTCAAAAATAGAAATGATGGTGATTAATAACAAAAGCGTTGGAGTCATCTCGATAACTTCAACGATTCTGGATCCCACAAGGTCAACTTTCCCGCCCATATAGCCCATCACAGCACCAATGGTTGAGCCAATCAAATAAGACAGAACCCAAACTCCAAAAGCATACAGAATAGAATAACGATAACCATACAAGAGACGTGCGAAGACATCTCGACCTCGATCATCCGTTCCAAACCAATTCAAGCGGGTTGGCGGAGAAGGATAAGTCTCAACTTCCTTGTTACTTTCTAGCGGATTCCACTGATTCACCGGCCAAGCTTCCCAGTCACCAGAGCCCAGCTGCAAAGCCCGATAGTCCATCACAAAAATATCTTCACGACCAAAACGGGTTGGGTGGTAGTCAAAAAGCAAGGGGACAAAGATTTCACCTTTGTAGGACATCACTATAGGTTTGCTATTCGACCAGAGCTCCGCTGTAAAACTAAAAAATGAGAGCACAACAAGAACCCAGACTGAAATGACGGCAGCTTTGTTCTTTTTGAACTTGCGATAGCGCTTTAAAGTCAGACCATTACGAATTCTTTGCTCGATCATTTGAAATCAATCCTTGGGTCAATCAAAACATAAACGATGTCGCTGAAGATTCGACCAATCATTAAAAATACAGAAGATAAGAAAATCAGTCCCATGATGACGTTATAGTCGCGAGACTGAATGGAAGAATAACTGAGGAGACCAATTCCATCGAGCTGAAAGACAGTCTCAATAATCAGTGAGCCCGCTAAAAACACACGGAAAAATCCACCGAGGCCTGTCGCAATAGGGATCAGGGCATTTCTCAGAGCATGCTTGTACATGACAAATTTTTCTTCCAGACCCTTGGCCCGAGCTGTTCTCACGTAATCCATTTTGATTACATCCAGCATCGAGTTTCGCATGAGCATGGTCAGCTCGGTGAAGCCACCGATCATGTAGCAAATGAGTGGTAACACAAAGTGATGGAGGCGGTCCCAAATCTGCCCCCAAAAAGTCAGAGAATCGTAATCATCCGAGTACAGCATCCCGATGGGAAACCAGCTAAAATAAGATCCACCCGCAAAAAAAGTGATGAGGAAAATACCAAGAACTAAAGGTGGGATCGTGTAGGTGGCCGTGAGCACCAAGCCCGAGATGGAATCGAACCGCGAGCCAGCGCGCACTGCCTTGGCAATTCCAAGAGGGATACAAACAAGATAAGTGAGAAACAAAGAAGCAATTCCGAACTGCAAGGACACCGGGAACTTACTGGCGATCACATTCATCGCAGGCTCTTGATAAGTAAAACTTTCCCCAAAATCCAAGCGGACGATATTCCCTAGCCAAATGAAGTAGCGCTCATGAACTGGTTTATCAAAGCCATATTGCTTCTTCAGCGCTTCGATCAGTTCTTCGTTGAGGCCTTCGTTCTTAACTCGAACATTGCCCTGACCGGAGCCAACACTGTCTGCAGCGCCGAAGCGAATTTTTTGAATCGCCTGCTCGACCGGCCCACCTGGCGCAAGATTGATAATCAAAAAAGAAAATAGAGTGATCCCCAGAAACGTGGGGATCATCAATAAAATCCTGCGCAACAGATAGACGAACAAGCTGACCTCTATCTATTAAGGTTTAACCCACCAGTAGTCTGTGCCGATACCATATTTGAAAGTATCCACAGGCTTATCGACTCTGATGTTGTGAGCGTAGAATGAGAACTTCTCATTGAACATGAAGACATACGGAGCATCATTAGCAATGGCTTCGTAAACTTTTCTCAGCATGGGGATTCGCTTCTTACGATCCATCTCGATACGTGCTTGCTCAATCAACTTATCAACAGCTGAGTTCTTATATCCGATGAAATTGGATCCACCGGCTGTCGCCGATGAAGAATGCCAGATTTGCTTTGGATCCCAGTCAACTCCAGTGGTCCAAGCCAAGGCGACAGCTTCAAACTTTCCGTCGTCGAGCATTTTTAAAAACGAATTCCACTCGAGATACTTCACTTCCATATCAACGCCCGCTTTACGCAAGTCTTCTTTATAGAAAGTGAAGTACTTTTCATTATCTTTGTTGGCGTGAATCAAGGAGAACTTAAAATCCACTTGCTTGCCGCCAATTTTTTTATCCAGAATTCCATCTTTATTCGAATCAGCCCAACCCGCTTTCTTCAGCAGCTCTTGTGCTTTCTGTGGACTAAACTCGAGAGCCTTCACATTGGGTGAAGAGAAATCTGAAGCCAAGTCTGTAGGACCAGTGGCAAGGTCAGACATATTGTAACGGAACTTCTCATTCATTTCTTTTCGGTTCATCAAATGCGCCAAAGCCACTCGGACATCACGATTTTTGAAAAGATCATTGCGTTGGTTCCAGCCGACGAAGCGGTATCCCTTGCCGGTCGAGTTTTGAACCTGCATCTTGAGAACTTTCGTTCCAAACGGGGCGCCTTCTGTCTTTTTCATGAACTGCTCAGCATTCAGATCTTCATAATCCAGATCTCCCCGTTTGAGCATTTCAAGATAAACGTTTTCTTCTTTCACGAAGCGGTAAGTGATGGTCTGAAAGTTATAGATCCCTTTCAAAGCTGTGTCTGTGTTGCCGTACCACTTATCAAACTTCTTCAAGACCATTCTTTGGCCTTTGTCGAAGCGTGAAATCGTGTAAGGGCCGCTTCCAACCAATTCTTTAGTCATTTTGCGTGACTTCTCAACATCGGAATAAATGTGCTTAGGAATCACAGAGATCCCAGCCGCCACATCAAAGTTTTGGAAGTATAAATTTTTGATGGTGAAACGAACCGTGAAAGGATCGACCACTTCTACTTTTTGGATATTTTCATAATAAGGACGAAGATGAGCTGCATTGTACTTTGGCTCAAAGATAGCGTCGAAGCTAAACTTCACATCTTCTGCTGTGATGGGCTTACCATCATGAAAAGCGGCGTTTTTTCTTAAGAAAAATGTGAAGACCTTTTGATCTTTAGAAATTTCCCACTTTTCGGCCAAACGTGGCTCCCATTCAAAAGTCTCACGATTTCGAGCTGCCAAGCTGTCGAGTAAAATAGAGTGAACTTCACTGGCGGATGCATCGGTCGCCATGATGGGGTGAAGAGTCGGTGGTTCAACTCGAAGATTGTAAGTGATGTTTCCACCCTGAGGTGCATTGGCATTGGGTTTCTTTTGCGCCAAAACCTCGCTCGAAACGGCGAGGACAAGAACTACTGTGACCATCGAGAACAGAATTCGCTTCAACATAAGTCTCCCCTTTCCTAAAGGCCCACCGAATTTCTGGCAAGGTCTTGAATAAATCAAGTAATACAACGGTTTCGCCCGCTCTTTCGCTTTGCACAAAGGCTTAGGAAATGGTCTTCCATTGACTCCTGTTTACAAGTAAGAAGTGCCCATGAGTCATTTCGATCCTTCTACAACTATTTCTGCAGAATTTGGCATTTTTGGTGTTCCCACTGAAGAGGCAAATTCAAAACTTGTGCTTTTACCTGTCCCTTGGGAAGTGACCACCTCTTATGGCCGTGGTGCTAGCCAAGGGCCACGGATCATCCGTCAAGCGAGTGAACAAATTGATTTGTTTGACATCGAACTCGGCAACTCATGGCAAGCCGGCTATTTTATGAAAGAGATTCCTAAGAACTGGCTTGA
Organism: Pseudobdellovibrionaceae bacterium; assembly: GCA_046315835.1. Lineage (GTDB taxonomy): Bacteria > Bdellovibrionota > Bdellovibrionia > Bdellovibrionales > Bdellovibrionaceae > JAJTIC01. The sequence continues at coordinate 12,305 of JBKCXY010000178.1, forward strand.
ACTGAACAAGAAAATGAAAGCGAAGGCTCAAGAAGTCATTCGCATGAAGACGCAAATGGATCCCAATCTGGAACTTCAGTCGCGTCTGCAATCTGAAGTGAACGAAGCTTGTGAAAAGATGAGCCAATGGGTTTATCAAGAATCCAAAGCCATTCTCAATCAGGGAAAAATGCTTGGTCTCATTGGTGGAGATCACTCAACTCCCTTCGGAGCCATTAAAGCCGTGGTCGAACAAAATCAAGGTCAAGTGGGCATTTTACACATTGATGCTCATGCGGATCTTCGCTGCGCTTATCAGGGCTTTGAGCAGTCCCACGCTTCGATCATGCATAACGTGATGACGCAAATTCGCCCGCAAAAATTAGTTCAAGTGGGAATTCGGGATTTTTGTGAGGAAGAGTTCGACTTTATTCAGCATCATCCCAAAACCATTAAGACTTTCTTTGATCTTCAAAACAAAAAGCGCCTGCTCAAAGGCGAAGCTTGGCATACCATTGCTCAAGAGATTGTCTCGGAACTCCCTCAGAAGGTTTACATTTCTTTCGATATTGATGGTTTAGATCCCGCACTTTGCCCACACACGGGAACACCGGTGGCTGGAGGCCTGAGCTTAGATCAGGTTTTCTATTTGTTTTCATTACTTGCTGAGAGTGGGAAGCAAATCGTGGGCTTTGATCTCAATGAAGTTTCTTCGGGAGATGAAGAAGAGGCCGAGTGGGATGGCAATGTGGGAGCGCGAGTTCTCTACAAACTCTGCGGCTGGTCTGTAAAAACAAACGAGCCGCAGTTGAAATCTTAAGCTAGCCGCCGCGAGCGTACTTTTTATTAATGGATTCTCGGATTTCGGCGCCTTCGATGCTGAGTCGAGTCCAAGGAATCGCCCTCAGTCTTTCAGGCTCGATGGTTTCTTCAGTCTCTTCACAGATTCCGAATGTCCCATTCTCAATCCTTGCCAAGGCACTTTCGATCTCCACCAGCTGAACTCTGAGTCTTTCAGCCCGAGAGAGGTATTCCGCTTCGGCCAAGACCCGCACGGTCTGATCAGCCTCGTCTCCACCTCTTTCGTCATTGGTGAGATCCATCCTGGCTTCTCGTACCCGATTTAACAAGTCGGTCTTTGCCTGAAGAAGTTTTGTTTTGCACTCCTTGATCAGGGCCTGAGTAATCTGTGACATAACTTACCCTCCGTAGTCTGCACAGTTTCTATTTCGGCATTTCCTTAAACCCTCTCTCACTTGAGTGAAAGTTCTAGTGCCGTTTTGGAACTGAGTTATTAAAAATACTCACAAAATCTTTTGCAACAAAAATCTTACATGTCCTTACAACTAAACAAATCCTTGATAATTCAAACGAACTTTCAAATCAGAATTTTTCAATGATTCTCCTCTGAAAAAATTCTGATTAGGGACAAACAGATCACAACAGTTTTTGTGGTGGTTTTCTTATTTTATTAGCGCTCGCGTTAAAAATCTCGCGAATTAATCCGCTTCGAAACTCATTCGGACCTTCGAACGGGGCTTAAATGTGTGATCCAGATTGATCCAAGCCTTCTCGCCACGGGCGTTCTCGACCTGAGTCCAGCCATCTTCGCCGCCCAGGTCCCTAAAAACTTCACTCTTCTTGGCAAGCCCCTTTGGATCGTACTCGGTTCCCGGCCCAGATCTCAATCGACTCTTTTCTACTTTCACGGTGAGGCAAGTGAGCTCTTGATTCACCTGGCTTGTTCGCAGCCAGCCTTTGCGAGACTTCGCATCGGTGACTTCATAGAACTTGTTCTCGACTTTGCCTGACAATTTCACAGGCGTGAATTTCTCAAGATTCGCAATCACTTCAGATTTTGCGCTAGGCCCTTTTCGAAGCTTAGCACCGGCTTCTATCACGCAGGAAGCCTGTCCCCGAGCATGAAGCAAAGAAAACAGAAAAAGAGTAAAAAGCGCAGCTTTCATTCTTTCTATTTTGGCCAAAATTTTGGTTCTTGGGAATGGGCTCTAAGGCTAGTTTGATGCGCTTTTCACGGCAGGCGTCAGACAAATTTCGACTTGTCTGACGAGGTCCTGGGAAGCTTTCTCAAAGCGCTGCACCAGCTTAGCCTCTCGATCGCCGTGTCCACGGAAAGCCTCGGCTGATTTGCTGAGAGCCGCGATGTCTCTGTTTTTGATGGATTCTTTTTTCTGTTTTCTGACTTTCAGCTCTGTGGCCACTTGGTCAAAACTTTCAGCCATAGTTTCGTTCTTTGAAACAAATGATTTGAGCAAAGATGACTGCGCCGCCTGCATCGCGTGCAATTCAAGAACAAGATCAGAACAAGTTCTTGGTACTGGCTCATTCGCAAGAGCCGGAAAGCTCAAAATTGTCAGCGACCAAACCATCAACATTTTTATCATGAACCACCCCGCTGGAAAGGCGACTTTGGATCCCCACCCTGAGTCGCGAGAACGGTTCTATTCGTATCTCGAGTCAAAATCCATGGCCAAATTCCCCCTCTGAAGAAGCTTCAGGAGTGTCTAGTTTGTGAACAGGTAAATCTTGCAAGTGTCAGAATCATTACAGGCGAAATCCTCATTCAAATCGCTTATCTTGCAGAAACTGACTCAAAATCCTGTCCCTGGTCTCTGCGACCGCCTCAATGGAGCCAACATTTACTGATGAAATCTGCGTGTTCGTTGGTCATTTCTGTTTCTTGTAAAACAAGAGACAGAAATTCCGTCCGATTTCCCTTTTTTCTCTATTGAGT
>JBKCXY010000179.1:0-1040 GCA_046315835.1 Pseudobdellovibrionaceae bacterium
CTCTTGATGTTGGGGCGAATTTTCACCGGCGCTTTTGGGGGTGTCCTCGGGTCTCAGATTTTGTCAATCATTGGGGACTCTATTGAAACTCATAAACGGGGCACAGCCACAGGTCTTGTGATGTCCGCTTTCTCGTTTGCTTCGGTGGTCGGTGTCCCTTTTGCCCTTTACTTGGCGAATCATTTTGATTGGCATGCACCTTTTCTTTTTTTGGGCGGCTTGAGTTTACTTTTACTGGGTCTGATTTACAAAGCGGTGCCTGCAATGAGCAGTCATTTAAAACACGAACGGGAAAATCCCGTGACTGTTTTGAAAGAATATTTATCTCAGAAGACTTATTTGATTCCTTTGATCTTTATGATTCTTTTGATTTTTGGACAATTTTCCGTGATTCCATTTTTGTCCCCTTCCTTTGTGGCCAACACAGGTCTTCTTGAAAGTCAGCTTCCCTTGATTTATTTGGTCGGTGGGATTTGTAGTATAGTTTCAGGCCCCTTGATCGGACGAATCAGTGACCGCGTCGGCAAAGCCCGCGTGTTCGTCACAGCCGCCCTGTTTTCGATTTTACCCCTGTTGATTTTGACTCATTTAGGACCGACACCCGTTCCCGTTTTGCTCTTTGTGGTAGGACTCTTTTTCATTGCTATGGGGGGCCGCATGATTCCCGCCATGGCGCTGATCACAGGCACGGTCCCTCCCCACCGCCGAGGGAGCTATATGAGCGTGGTCTCATCAACACAGCAATTTAGCTCCGCTGCAGCGAGCTTTGTTGCTGGATTGATGATCACCAAAAGCCAAGCAGGACAGATTCTCGGTTATGGCCATGTGGGAATCATGGCCGCCATCTTCACCATGAGTGCTGTCCTGATGATTCGACAAATCCGCAGCCAGTACTAACTACAAACTGACTCAAAATACTGTCCCTGGTCTTCGCTACCGCCTCAATGAATCCAACAAATATCAATGAAATCAGCGTGTTCGTTGGTGATTTCTGTTTCTTGCAAAGCAAGAAACAGAAATTCCGTCCGATTCCCATTTTT
>JBKCXY010000180.1:0-2851 GCA_046315835.1 Pseudobdellovibrionaceae bacterium
TTTAAGCTCCGAGTTGGGAAAAAACTATTGCTCTCAGATCTCGAAGCCGTGGCATCCACGGAGCTTGCAAGCCGATCTTCGGTGGATTTAGCCATGGAAGTTTTCTTGGCCGGTAGCAAAGGTCAACTCAACAAATCGAGCTTGAAATCCAAACGCCAGAGCTTGAGCTCAGATCTTTTGATCCTGCGGCCAGGCCGGGTGATTGAAACAAGCTGTGGTGGAGCTGGGATCTTGAGAATCAATGCCAGTGCCATCATCAGGGGTTCTGGCAGATCGAGCTCTCACTTGCATTTGGCTAAAATGAATGCCCAGATTGTGGACTGTGAATAGTTTTTGGATACGGTCAAAGCTGCTTGCGCGAGGAGCATTAAACCTGTAAGTGATGTTCATGTCACAAATACAGTTCTCAGACTTGCAGCTGGCCGAGCCCATCAAAAAAGCTCTTATTGAATCAGGATACAAAAATCCAACTCCCATTCAGGAAAAAGCGATTCCTCTCGTGATGGCAGGATCGGATCTTTTAGGTGTCGCCCAAACGGGGACGGGAAAGACAGCGGCTTTTAGCCTACCCATGATTCACCGTATTTTCACACTTCAAAAAAAACGGGAATCCCGCAAACCCAGAGCTTTGATATTAACGCCCACGCGGGAACTTGCGATTCAAATTCATGAAAGCTTGGTGACTTACGGCAAACACACGCGCCAAAAATACGCTGTGATTTTTGGGGGTGTTGGACAGGGCAATCAAGTCAAAAGCCTCTTTGAAGGCGTGGATGTGGTGGTGGCAACCCCAGGGCGTTTGATTGACTTGATGGAACAAAGACATGTGTCATTAGAGCAAGTGGAATTCTTTGTTCTCGATGAAGCCGATCGGATGTTGGATATGGGGTTTATGCGAGATGTGAAGAGAATCTTGCCGCACCTGCCTCAGCGTCGGCAGAGTTTGTTTTTCTCAGCGACGATGCCCTCAGAAATTCAAAAGCTCGCATCGACGATTTTGCATGATCCGAAAAAAGTTGAAGTCGCACCTCCCAGCACGACCAGCAGCCAAGTGAAACAACGAGTGATGTTCGTCGAAAAATCAGCAAAGCTTGACTTGCTGATGCATCTTCTCAAGGATCCCGCGTTTTATAAAGTTCTTGTTTTCGTCGAAATGAAACATGGCGCTGATAAAGTGGCCGATCGTTTGTCAAAAGCGCGGATTCCAGTGGCTGCCATTCACGGCAATAAATCACAAGGCGCTCGCCAAAAAGCGATCAAGGATTTTGAGGGTAATCAACTGCAAGTTTTAGTGGCGACAGACATTGTTGCCCGAGGCCTCGATTTTGATGGCGTCACTCACGTGATCAATTACGAGCTATCGAATATGCCGGAAACCTATGTGCACCGAATTGGTCGCACGGGCCGCGCGAGCCAAAGGGGAGAGTCGATCTCTTTCTGCACGGGCGAAGAAAAGTCATTTCTGTTTGCCATTGAGAAAGACATTGGAAAGCCAATTCCGGTGGACACAAGTCATCCCTACCATTCTGAATCGGCTCAGCATGCCGCTGTTTATTCAGCCCGCGAAGTTCAAGCCAAACGCATGCAGCAGCGAGAAGAATTCAAGCGCAGCCGACCCCGTCGCGGTGGCGGAGGCCCCTCTCGTTCCAAGACTAGTGGCGGTCATGGTGGAGGCGGTGGCGGAGGCCCCCGCAAGGGCTCCTCACGTTTCTCTAAAAAGCGCCGGTAATTCAACGAGGCCTCGATTTCTTAAGAGAGAGCCTCCTAAAAGACAAAATGACTGTCTAAATGTCAGACACCTTTACTCGCGATTTTATGAAATCCCTTCAGGCCAGGAAGAAAATGCCAGGAGAAGATTTCAGAGGGTCGTGATGTCTGCTAGAAGACGGCGATGGTGTTGTTTTCTTTTTTCTTCAGTTTTTCTGTCTGGGCGAACGATTGCCCGGAAGTGCGGGTGGATCAAAATCCCCAATCCCTGGGGCCCGTTCCTGTTTTTAATCAATCCGAAGTCAAATACGACACACAGATTTGCTATGCTGTCACAGCGGCTTAGGCTTATGATGCCTGGCGAAGGACTCAAGGGCTTACAGAAAAAGCAGTCACTTCACCATTTTGGGCGGCCATCAAGTACGCTCATAACATTGAGGAAAGATCGGGATCTTTTGGTTTTGGGTCTGGAAGTTCTCTGAAAGCCATCGAAGCTCTCGAGTCCTTTGGAAGATGCTCGCAACAGGATCTCTTTCCTGGAATGTCGGCTCAGGAAATATTTAGCTTTAATGATTTGTTGGCTGAGTTCTATGTCTACGAAATCAAGGGAGAACCAAAGTACGTTTTTCCCAAGAAGAATGGGAAAGTAGATTTGAACGAGTCTCCTGAAAGAGTATTTTCAAAATTGAGTCCATCTGAAAAGCTGGAAAAGCTCGAGCAGATTCTGCAAAAGTATTCAGTCCTTTCTAAGTCCTCAGAAAAAAGCGCAAAGATTGCTTTTCAAGCCAAGAGCTTGGTACAGTTTTTTGATCTGATTTACTCTGAGGCCTGCTCAGGAAAGCTTGAATATCTTCCGAGTCCCATGAAAATCAGTACCTTCGCGAGGGACGAGAAAACAGGCATCGAGCAGCTGTCCTTTCGGGCTGAGATTGCGGACTCTTTGAAGCAAGCGGTTCCCCAGCCTGTGCAGATTTCCTTTTGCTCAGAAATTTTGACTCAGTTTGATTTTCGGGGAGTGAGCTCTTCCCCGGCGGTCATTCAAAGTTGTGCCAGGCATTCAGCTTTAATCGTGGGCGCGAGGTCTCGGCGGGGCCGCTGTGAGTACCTGGTGCGAGATAGCTACGGCGTTCACTCTTGTCAGAGC
>JBKCXY010000181.1:0-8609 GCA_046315835.1 Pseudobdellovibrionaceae bacterium
TTGTAAAAGATCTGAAAGAATATCGGCTGAAGCGATTGGTCGATATTCAGCATAATGGAATTAAGAATTACAGATGACTAGGTTTTCCTGCTGTGAGAGACTAAAGCTAAATTTCTAAATTGTGGGGGAAATATGAAGCTCGGCTATACTATATTGTATGTTAAAAATGTTTCGGAGACCTTAAACTTTTTTATTAAAGCTTTTGGATTGAAAAAAAAATTTCTCCATGAGTCAGGTGATTACGGCGAGTTAAGTACCGGCGAGACCACTTTAGCTTTCGCAAGCTTTGAGTTGGCCGAGTCTAACGGTGTTGGCTTTGGAAGAGAGAAAAGCTCTCGCCCATGCAGTGAAATGGAAGTTGCCCTTGTTACCAAAGATGTTGAGGGAGCTTTTCAGCGAGCAATTTCGGAAGGTGCTATAAATGTAGTTTCTCCAGTCATTAAGCCCTGGGGGCAAACTGTTGCATATGTTAGAGAGCCAGATGGATTCCTAGTTGAGATTTGCTCACCAATTGAAGGATAGGTTTTCACCCACCCGTCACCCAGTTATTTTTGTAATGGCCTAAATTGTTGAAAATAAAGGATATTTTGAGAATTAATAATTATTAAAATCCTCTCCGCCAAAAGCGGCACTCCCAGTCGCTCAAATCCTTGACCTTAGCTTCATTGGGTTAGAAGCCCATCAATGGTCCTGAACACGTTGGACGAGACCTTGCTCTATTGAGTCAGTTCAATCACCAATCTCAAGATTTCTAGGACGAGAAAAACTAGACCGAGAAACCCCTGTAGAAAAACGAAAATACGACGAACAGTCACCTGCTTGGGTGTTTTGTCCGACATATGAACCTCCTTCGCAAGAATGAAGGTTCAGGTCTTTCAAAAGCGAAACTGGGAATGCCAGTTTCGCTTTTTGCATTTTTCAGGCGAGCAAATATTTGCTTCCATGCGTAGAGTGTTGGACTTGAAATCCCGAACTCTCTGCAGAGATCTTTGGACTTTTCCCCACGTTCGTGGCGCTGTAAAACTGCGACGATCTGCGATCACTTCTTTATGTTCTCTCCCTGCCATCTAGGGGGCGGTCAGGCCCACTAGGGTCTGACACATAAACATCTCACAAGAGCGATCAATGCATTATGCAAACTCCAACGCATGTGAATCATTGTATAACTTCAGTAAACACTGATTCACATTTCATCCTAGCTGCATTGATTCGCTGTTCGCGGCGAACTTCAGGCAGTCTTGCACTTGAAGGCTGAACTGATTTTGCTATAGCTTCAAATTCTGTTCCTGAAATCGAACCTTTCTTAAGCAGCGTGGCGCTGACCTGACGAACAAGCTGCCAGTTTGCCCTTAAAATTCCTTGAGCTTTTACATCACCTTCGAGCAAAATTCTTTCAACGGCATTGCTGGCAATTTGCACCTGTGCACTAGTCAAATGGGGCTTTCCTTCTCGGTAAAAAACACCATGAAGCTCTGGCACCAAACCATATTCTAAAATGCTATGACTGATTAATTCCCTGGCTCGCTTTAAATCTTTTTCCCATCCCGCATCCAGAGGCTGACCGTCCATTTGCTGAGCCCGGCTTCCAGCAAGCATCAATGCCACTTCTGCCACCAACTTTTCCATCGTAAAAGCTTGGCTCTTCACTTGGACATCTTCATACCTTGCATAGCCCCCCATATCTCCGGTTCCAATAATCGTTAAGTGTGTAAGCCTTTGACCAGTCAATTCTGGAATATTCGCAATCGCGTGACCTGCTTCATGAATCGCCGTTGCACGAGAATCACTAAATGACTGCTTATTTATTTTAACAGCCTTTGAAGTCAGATCATTTTCTATCACCTCTGACTGATGTCCTGATGAATCTTTGATCTGTAAAACAAGCTTTACAGACCTTTCTTGATCTTTTGGACCAGCAAAAGGTCTTTTCGTTTGAGTATCCGTTAAGGTAATTTTAATTGTACTGCCTTTAAGAGTTTGCAAGCCACCTCCTTGAACAATTAAATTCGCAATCGTGGATTTAAAACCAGAATCCAGCATCGAACGAATGGATCTAGCCCCTTGGTCATGGCTAAAAAAAGCTTTTGAAACTTTATTGTAAAACTCACTATCAACTTCGAACTTTAAACCTCGCTCTTCATAGGGTTTTAAAGTTTCCTTTAACATACTACGTGTGATTTGCTCAATATCCGTCGAAAGTAAAGGCTTCATTAAAATGACATCCATCATTCGACCCAAGAAAGCTTCTGGAACTCCAGCTTCGATTAAAATCTTTTGCACTTTCGAACGATCCTGATTTTTTTTGTAAGTCGCTAACCTTAAATCATCGGCATCAAGTCCTTGGAAAAGATTTTCACCATCATTTCCGGTAAAGATAATTGTAAATTTTGAAAGGTCATAAGTCGTACCCGTAGAACTAGAGGTCCATTTACCTTCCTCAAGTAAGGAATAAAAACCTTGCTTAAATAAAGCATTTTTTCTGGCCTTATCCTCACCGCCCATATTTGAAGCTTCATCGAATACGATGACTCCACCTTCTGGGTTTCTTAGTAAAATCTCTTCAAACAGTGAACGGTCTTGGGAGCCCACATAACCTTTTTTAGAGCCAAAAACATCATTCAAACCACCCTCGAAATTCACTTTTCCTAAATCAATAACTTCTGCACGTTCTGGATTGTTATACAAAGCTTTTGCGAGTGCCTTAGCGGTCGAAGTTTTACCAGTTCCAGTAGAACCGACTAGAAATAAAGCCGTAGGCCTTTTATTACTGCCGGGGTCACTTTGATGGGCGATCACAGCCTGTGCAATTGATTTTAAAGCCTCGTCTTGGCCAATGACGCTTTCTTTTAAAGTTGGAAGAAGATTTTTCATTTTTTGCGCAAAAGCCGGGTCGTCCAAAGGATCTAAGCCTTGGGCCCTGGGCAATTGTAATTGAGCCTTTTCACTGGTAGAAGATTCAGCTATTAATGTGGTCCCTTCAACTTTCACATGAACTTTTTGATGAGTAGCACTGCTTTTTGCTAGCACATCTGTCACTATTTTTTGCAACTGACTTTGCACCGCTTTAATCACAGGTCTTGCACCCATGCCATACTGAAAGCTTGATCTTGCAATAGATTCTATTGCTTTTGGATCTAGTTCAATCGTGGCTTCAAAACGCTCAGATAATTTTTCACTTTGACGTTTTGCAAATTTAGCTGCAATTTCTTTAGCAATCTCTAGCGTGATCGGCTTTGCCAAAGACCATTTATCAATTCTGGCAATAATTGGGTCTGGTAAAATAAATTCATCTTTTCCAGAAGATTTTTGCCGGTACGCTTCACGAAGTTTATCATTATCAAATGAATTCACATGACGATCCATTTCGTCTTTTGTCAGCCTTTCAATTCCTGATGGAAAGACCACCTTGTCCGTGCGATTTGAAGTTAAAATAATCAAATGACGTTTCAATTTTCTTGTCTTTCCGTCTCCACCGGCTACTTCACCAATGTCGAGCATTTCCATTAATCGTTCCCAAGCTTCTTGGGGCATACGCTCGGCCTCATTGATTAAGATCACGCCACCGAATTTTCCCTTCGAGGGATCGTCAAGGTAGTCCATAAGAACTCCTGAAGTTTTATCCGAACTGATTACGCCATTTGGCGCACCGATTAAGCTATTTAAAGCCATGCCACCGGTTTTATAGGTATTCGCATCAATCTCTAGAAATGCGCCCTCACGGTTAAAAACACGCTTCGCGAGTGATCGACCCAATTCTGATTTTCCCGTACCAGTAGGCCCTAGCAAGGCCTGCACGCGAACTCCACGCTCGTTGTCACCCATTAAATCCATCCATAAATCAACGGTGCTGTGAACCATGGGCTCTTGAAATAAGACGTCTTGGCTTAAGTTTGAAATCAAACCTTCACGATATTCATGCATCGCGCGACCATCCCGAGGATTAACGGGAAAGCCAAGACGTTTTTGCAAGAATGAGTCCACTTCTTTGTCTGTAATTTGAAGATCGGCTTGTCCAAGTTTTTTGTCATTCTCACTAATCGCAATGTCTTGCATGATTTTAATAGCCCCATCAAAGCGGCCGTTATCTGGTAAAAGAGTCTGGGAATTTTGCACAATACTTCGAACAGCCTTTTCATCAAATTGAACCTTGTAACGTTTTTCAATTTGGCCTTGCCAAGTGTTTCTTACAATCTCAGTGGTCTGATCAACAGTGAATTCCTTAACATCGATCAACTGCATTCTTCGTTTGATGGCTTCATTTTGTTTAAAGGCCATATTGAATTCTTTCCCCGTCGTGGCCCCAACTAAACGAATAGCGCGTTTGTTAGAATCTAAGTAAGGCTTCATGGCTTCAATTTGAGCCTTTGACAAAGTATGAATTTCATCAATAAAGACCACGATTGGTTTTTTTGTGGACTTTTCCACTTTTAAAACTGAATCAAAAAAATCTTCAATGGCCGAAGCTTGCGCTGAATTTGCGTCCGATTTTGCTAATCTTGAAATCCTGGCTGGGGTTGTTTCGATGACCGAAGCCCCGCGAAGCTCGTCATAAATTGGATGCGCTGGAAGCTCACTTGTGATGATTTGTGCTAAGCGACTCGCAATAGTGGTTTTACCCACGCCTGCGGGACCTACAAGAATCGGATTTTTTCCTTTCATACGCACAAGTGTTAGTAGTGCATCTTTGGCTTCAGAATCTCTACCGTAAATTTTAAATTCATCGTTTCCAGCAATGCTTTCTAAAACTGAATCGGTTAAAAAATCAATAGAGGTCTGAGCTACAATTTTTGCAGCATCGTCGCCCTTCTTAGCCTGTTCACGAACGACGTCACCAAAAAACTGGTACTCATTCCCATTGACATTGACTACGCGTATTCCATCTTTCACCTTAATTTCAGAACCTTTAGCAACTTTGGGCTCAATGCCACGAGGAAGTTGTTTGACTCTATCCTGCATTCGGCTTAACGCCGTTTGCATATTTGAAGTGATCATGTCTTTTGATCGCTGATTAAGCTTTGCTCCTGGCTGAAGATGATAAAATTGAGAATACATTTGGTTAAATCTTTCTACGACCTCACTAGTTCCAATTTCCGCCAAACTGTTCACGGCTGCACTGAGGATAAACGTATTCAAACCATCTGCTCCACGGTTGATTTGATTTTGAATCAGACCTAATAAAGCGCCTTGCGACTCTTGAAATGGATAGTTGGCAAGCTTCTCCGCTGCTTGGCTGATGTCTTGAGGATTTTGACTTTGAGTCTGTGATATTAAAGAACTCAGCTCGCTGGCTATATCAGCTAAGGCAAAATGACCTACTGAGGTCGACAGCACAAAAGCCAAAGTCAGGCTTAAACACTTCCTGGCCACAGACTCCATCAACAGACTCTTTTGGGCAAACAACCGTCTATTTTTTTGACAATTCTCTTTGGCAAAATCAAATTGGCTTGGTCCCTTTGACTTCATAAACACCTCTAATGAGATGTACTACATAGGTCGTGCCATGTCTCATTTTGAGACGTCGATCGACGTCCTAGACGATAGAGGAAGCGGTTTATTCTTAGTTAAAATTTGAAAAATGACCTCGCTTGAGATTCGTGAATCATCAAATGATACCTTGGCGGTTCTCCTCTAAAACTGTATGCTTTGTATCTTGAGTTATCGTGTGCTCCTTCTCCGGCTCATCTGGCCGTGGTTTTGGCATACCAGGAAGTTCAAGAATTCAAGAGTCTTCAGAGGGATTACGAGAAGCAGTGAGCACATTTTTTTCAATTTTCTCGCCCTGAAAGGTGTAGCTCAGATTTCCAGAGCAAATTCACTTCTCATGTCTGAAATAAAGTCTCCGATCTCCAAATTCAGAGGCAACAAATTCAGTAACTGTTACCAACTCTCCTATGAAGGTCCCTTTATCACTGAGGCCGTTGCTCTCGTAAACCTGAAAAAGAACTGATCCAGATGGAATCCTTTCAAAAACACGACGAACATCTTCGTTAACATGAGCAGACATTAGAGAACGAATTTCCTTTGGAGCAACGAAGACCAAACGTCGGGGGGCTTGATAATTATTGTTCATGACTTTCGATAAATCAGAAATAGGAACATAGTTTGGATGCGGATGGGCCTGTTCAAAAATCCATTTAAAAAGTTTGCCGCCAGCCGAATGCGCAACATTTGGAAGCTCATTACTAAAAGGGTAAACCGGGTCGTGGCGGAAGAAGTTATAGTCTTTTTCACCCATAAAGTTGTTTCTAATCATTTGTCCATCAAAAGACTTACCTATATTCAGGTTTATTGAGCGAACATGCAGGTCAAGAGGAATTTTTAATGAGAAACTTGGGTACACAGCTTGTTCCGGATTGATGGCATTGGAAAGACGGATGATTCCTTTAAATGCTGTGTATTTGTTAGAAGCAGGCTGGAACTGGACTAATGCGGTCGATCCCATTTTATGAATAATTTTTTGTCTTCCCCGCACAAGGACATCGCTATTGTTTGTAAAAGCTCCCAATATCTGAGATGGCAAAAATCCTAAAAGATCCTCGATAGAGTTATCACCAAAGTTTTCATAGGTGGGAAGCTTTCGGTACTTAGAGGCTTCGACCTGCCTCCATAGCCACTGAAGTTTCTGTGGACCTGTCAGCTTGCTGTAGTAATTCGGTCCTGAGAAAAATCGATTTACCAGGTCCTTCGAATATGCGACCGAATGCTCAACGGTGGAGAAGTTCATTAACTCTCCCGCGAGGTAAAGACCATTCTGTGACTGAGAATCTTCCAGAATTTTATAGGGTGAATCTTTCAGTGCTGACGATGAAAAGTGGGGAAAATACTTCCAGTCGATGGCTTCAATGATTCGATTGATTTTCCAGCCACGAGATTTTGCTTCAGCCTTGAACTCTGAAATTACAGTTTCTTTATCCTTAGCCTGTGCACCTAAGCGATAAAAGTTAGCGACCTTTTTATCGGCCCAACGATAGAGCCATGAGACAGTTGAGCCATTTCTTGAAGACTGGTAGTTACTCGTAATGACTCCGCCCCCAGCAGTCGGCATATCAATGTCTACTAGTATTGAAGTATAGGACTGGTGCTGCACCTTGCGAAGAGTCGTCTTGAGGTCATTTTTAATGTCCACAATCCATGATGCACTATCCAGCGGCATAGCGAGAATAAGGTCGTCAAATGCATATGTTTTGCCGGCCCTGGATGTCACAATCCACTCGTTTCCAATTCTCTTAGCTGACACCATGTCAAAATTTAATTGAACGTCAAGATCGCGGGCCACAGCTTCCCATAATTTTTGGTAACCGTTTTCCAACATATAGATCCGGCCAAAAAGAAATGAGTCAAGAAGTTCTGGGGAGAAGTATTTGAGAACATAGGCGGCCGGTACTTGATCCATGTACCCATACCCAAATGATACAAAAAAATGAGATAAAACTTCTTCCATCATGGCTGGATTTGAAGCATATCTGCGTGCCCACGTTCGAAAAGGAATCTGAAGCTCAGGATCTATGTTGTAGAAGCCCTCATCGGAAATTTTCAACTTGTAGCGCTTATAAAGCTTTTTATATTCTTGAGCTGCAAGAAAATATTGTGCCTTTCTCTCAAGAGGTATTGATTTCAATCTGTTGTTTTCTGGATCTAACTCTACGGCGTCAGCGCTACCTTTTGAGAACTCGATGATTTTTTGATTAAACTCTGAAGATAGTTTCTTAACTTCTGTGTAAGAAGGCCCCGTCATGATGGCGCCCATTTCATAACTTCGGCCTTTGTAGACAACCGTGTGGCATTTGCCACCCACGCGCCCATTCTTCTCGAGCACAGTTACGTTATTGTAGCCTTTCTGTTTAAGGAAGTAGGCGGCCGATAAGCCTGAGGGCCCAGCACCTATGACTCCGATCCGCCTGCCGGCGAATGCTGGCAAGGCCGAAATAATGAAAGCAGTCAAAACCAATAAAAATTTCATAAGATCTTCCTGTTTGGGGGACTCCCTTCAACAAGAGATACAACATCTGTACCGAGACTTTTTCGGTGTTTAATTCTATCTGGCAAAAAAATGGTGCCTAGGTACTTTACAAGTGCCGCTGTAGTGTCTGGCCGGCTTAAATTGGTCCAGGCTTAATGTTCAGAAACTGACTCAAAATCCTGTCCCTGGTCACTGCTACCGCCTCACTGGAGCCAACATTTCCTTATGAAATCTGCGTGTTCGTTGGTGATTTCTGTTTCTTGTAAAACAAGAAACAGAAATTCCGTCCGATTTCCCATTTTTCTCTTGAGAGTTAGGTTGTTAGAGGGCGGCGCTCTGCTGAAGGGACAGGATTTTGAGTCAGTTGCTAAACGTAAGACCCGCGCTTGATTTTCTCGAGGATAATTTTCTCAGTTTTGATAGGATCTTTCGGATCCACAGAGTAAAATGACTGCTGTTCACAAAGAATTTTCTCTTTGATGAGCCAACGGCAAATATCCGCAACTCCCTTATTCTTTTTATCCATAAAGAAAGGATCGTTTTCCAAAGCGTCCTTTGCTTTTTTCAAAGCCCGCTCTTCCGTAGGATCACTTTCTTTCACTTTGTAGTGAGGCAGATCATACCTCTTAACATCATCAGGCAACACGCC
>JBKCXY010000182.1:0-12850 GCA_046315835.1 Pseudobdellovibrionaceae bacterium
ATTAAAAGCACCATTCCGATACAGAACATGAAAGAAAAGGAGTTCGCGATGCCTTTAAATAGACCTGAGCAAACATGGTTGGGATACACAATCAAAGTAGAACCGGGAAGCGTTCTTCGTCCCTTGAAAATTCACTTTTGGAAAGAAGATGAATTTCAAAAGCACCAACCAGAATCCCCGTTTTATTACAAAGCGGATGCGCTTTTAGGTTTATCTCTGGTTCATCTGAACCAGCATCTGAAGAATCCGTTCTCACATCCAAAAATGAATTTCCCATTTGTTTCTGCAGCTTGGCTTGCGCTCGAACCGCACTGGGAGCTTTATCAAAGATCTCAACTACGAGTGAATAGCCTTCGCCAACACTTGAAACCCACGGGCGATTCCCTGGTGGAGTACTTTGAAAGAAACTTTACCGACATTTTGGATTCGGCTCTCTATCCATGGGGCATTGACCTTCAGCACTTGTATCATTTGATCGAGGCTATTGAATATCTCGAGACAAAAATGGCAAAGCCCCTGCTGTATAACTTCGAAGTGAAGTTCCCGCGATCTCTGAATGAAAAACTTCATCACTTGCACTCACTGCTCTTTAACTTGCGCTCAGTGATTGCTGTGGATCACAATACTTTTGTTCAAGATGCTTCTCACGAAGCTGTGAAAGTGGACTCCATCACAGACTATCTTTCAAAAGCAGAATACGTCGCAAATGATGCGATGATGTATTGGACATTTAAGAAGAATAAAGAGGGCATGAATCCCACAGCTCTTCAAAATATGGAGAAAGCTTTCAAATCCTATTCTCACAATGGGTTCTGCTTGATTGAAAGCTTGCCGAAGTCTTTCATCCAATCCCTTCATCAAGAAGAGCTGGAAGAGTCTCTGTACATTGCACAAATGGACTGGCTTTTGGGAACGGACGCAGGTCTTCTCTTCCGTATTCGTGAAGAGCTCTTCGGACTCAGAGAAGGCTACCATAAAATCTTCTGGCCAGATGCCGAAGGACGCCCTGAGCAGTATCAGACTTCACTGGAAGTCAGCTGTCACTTGACGGCCAATGATATTGAACCCAGCGTTGCGGCTTAAGCTTTGGACTGCCGCTGGAGGTAGGCTCTTCGAAGGAGCCACACCAAGAGCCCTACGCCCAAAAGGCCAAAAATCACAAATTTAAACTCAGAGAGAGCTTTCAAAATAGGCTCTCCGAAATAGTAAACCAAGAGAATTTGCGTGGGCACTGAGATCAGAACCGCGAACCCGTCGACCGCGGCAAATTTCCAAGCAGGAAATGGGCTCATGCCCAGAAAAACATGGGCAGGGAATCTCAAGCCTGGCGTGAAGCGAAACAAAAAGGCCGCATAGACTCCGTACTTATGGACAAAATGTTCGATTTTTCCCATCACAGCGCCCGAAAAAAATCTTGAGAAAAATGGAGTCCTGATCAATTTCCTTCCCCCGGTCCGACCAATGGTAAAAACCAAGAGATCGGCAGAGAAGACAGCAAGGCTCGTGATTGCCGCCGCCTCATATCCATCCACCACGGAAAGACCCGCCGCAGGTGGTGGAAACAATTCTGGATTCGCTCCCATATAGGCCAGAAGCCCCACGGAAATGATCGTGATTTCCTCGGGAATCGGCAAACCAAAACCAGAGGCGATCATAAAGGCAAACACGGCAAGATAGACCATTCCCGGTTGATAGGCATATTGAGAGAGCCACTGAAAAATTGGGTCTGAAGCTAATTCCATGAATTATTGATAGCACTGAAAAATGCCTTTGCATCGGCTCATTGCATTGTGCTAACCGAGGATCCATGACATTGAACTCTCAGACCTCACCCAGCGATTTTTTGCGTGGAAGCGGCTATGGCGTTAAACACTTCCTGGCTCCTCAAAGCGGAACCTTCGCAGAATTGGCTGAACAGTATTTGTCCTTAAACTTTGAAAATGCCAATTTTTTAGTAGATTTAGGTGCGGTCTACTTGAGCGGGGAACGCCTTGCCCAAAGTTCCGTTCTCGTTGAAAAGGGACAGTATCTCCGAGTTCATCAGCAACCCCGCCGCTTCCCCTGTGATCTTTTAGACACAAAGAATTGCGTCCTTTTTGAGCACGAGGATTTTTTGATTGTGAAAAAACCTTCAGGCCTTCCCGTTCATGCGACCGTGGACAATCGCAAAGAAAATCTTCTGAACCTCCTGCAGGAGCAACGGCAAGAAGAGCTGTTCGTGACCCATCGTCTGGACGTCCCTACCCGCGGATTACTCTTTATTGCAAAAAACAAAGAGGCGCAGCGAGATTTTAATGACCTGCTCGTGCAAGGCCGCGTGAAAAAACTTTATCAAGCCACAGTGCATGGGCTCATTGGCGAAACTCGAGAACTTATTCACTACATGGAACCCTCTCCTCGCGCACCGAAGAGACTTTCATCAAGTCCTGAACCTGGCTGGCAAATTTGCAAGCTCAGGATTTTAGATGCCGATGAGGTGTTCCGAGATCACTCTCGAGTTTGTATTGAACTTTTGACGGGTAGAACCCATCAAATCCGGGCACAAATGTCCTTTATTGGCCATCCGATCGTCGGTGATACTCTGTACGGTTCTCCAGTCAAAATCGCAGAGCAAGAAGAAATCGATCTTACAGCTTACTACTTGAGTTTTCCTTGGCGGGATTCAACGCTCAGCTACCGAATTTAGGTCAGAGTCACTTCTTTCATCAGATGATTGGCCACCGGATTTTGGATCTTTCGTTGAGCTGCAATCAACCAGAGTTCTTCCGTGTGGGAACCTAAGTCACCAATTTTGACAAGGTCGCCCTTTTCCACAGCTGCTTTCACAGCCATTTCTGCAATGACGATAAGACCTCTTCCTTCGAGGGCCAAAGACTTCATCAATGAAGTGTCTTGAGTCTCAGCCACCACATTGGGTTCGCAGTGAATCTGTTCAAAAAAATGTTCCACTTCGTGACGAACCCGACTGTGGGAGGTGGGATAGATAAATGGAGCCTGATCCAGGGATTTTGGAAACTGTTCTTTGAGGTTTTTAAATTTGGGATGTCCCACGATCACCAACTGCAGTTTGGCGAGGGACTTCGCAAAAAGTTTTTCTGTTGTGAGAGACGGCGCCGAAGCATTACTAATCACCAGATCTAACCGATGATTCACCAGTTCGTTCATCAGGTCAGAACCTTCCCCCTCAAGAACCGTGATTGAGCAGTCGCCAAATTCGTAAGCTCTTTTCATACATTCTTGAATGACCGACTTGGGCACAGAGTCCAAAGCACCAATTTGAAGTTTCATTTTCTTCGATGTCGGACGATCGTTCACCGCATCGAGCATCTCTTCGCCCAAGCGAAAGATCTCATTGGCATAGCCCAAGACCAGCCGACCCATTTCGGTCAGAACCAAAGTGCGATTTCTCCGTTCAAAAAGAGGATGCCCAAGATTGTCTTCAAACTGCTTCAGCTGCATGGATAAAGTCGGCTGTCCCAAACGAAGCTTTTGAGCTGCTTTGGAGATACTGCCTTCGGTCGCGATGACCTTAAAGTAGAATAAATGGTGATAATTTAAGTTGTTCATCAACTAACCTCGTTGATCAACAAGTATTGTTTAGATCGAGAGGAATGTCAGCAGAAGATATTGGGTCTGCTCGGGACGAAAGAGCTCAATGGACTTTCCATTGCGGCTTTTCCAGCTCAGTTCGCTCTTCCCAGAGTTATAGGAGCTTTTTGAGTCCGTGATCTCTATTTGATTATCAATCGCAAAGATGAACCTTAGCTGTCGATTGACAGTTATCTGTGTGCCAGGGGCTAAGCTCACGTAGTTTTTCACCGAATCACCGCGATTGGTCTGATTGGTCGTATGATACCACTCCGTCACTGTCCCTAGCTCAAACTGGGGCTGAAACCATGAGTTCACGTAGCGACTGACGGTCATGTACTGCTCAAGCTCAAAAAGCATGTTGCGACGAGCTTCAATGCGGAGCTGCTTGGATCCATCGGCATTCACCGTTTCGCGCTCACTTCGATAAGCTTTTTGGGATTGGATGTAATAACTGGGGCGAAAGTTATAAGTCGCTTTCCAGCCGGCACCCAAGCGCTTTTCAGCTCTGAGCCACGAGTGCAAGTAAGTGATGGTTTTTTTATTTTGCGTGGACTCAGAGGTCGGCAAATAAAGTCGGAAGTCACCTTCAAGCCCCCACTCTCCTGGCAAGAGCGCCAGCCCCGTGTGGGAATAATTCAAGTAGAGATCGCCCGTTTTAAGTCCCATGGGTTGATTCTCCCCACTGCGGTCAAAGCCCGTCGTGTTGATCATAAAAGCGGGACGAATTGAGAATTTTTCCTGACGTGAGATTCGGTAATTTAATGAAAAATAATTATACATGGAGAGAGTGCTAGCACCTTCATTCAGTTCTTTCACACCCGCACTCGCCAAGTTGAAATAGGAAACTCGCCAATTGCTCGGAGCTGAGCTCGCAGCCTCTGTGCTTGAGGACCCCTGGCTCCCAAAGGACTCTTCCTGAGCAAGGGCGCCGCTGGAAAAACACATCAGTAGAACTGCACTTAAAGTCATTCGGGAGAAGTTCATGCTCACCTCAATGCTGCAGGGTCTTAGCACTGGCCGCAGTGGGCCTCAAGTGCTAAGAGTTCCACAGAAACTCAGGGGGCCTTCTATGCAGATTTTTCAAAGAGCAATACGAATCCTGCCTTTCCTTTTTGTGCTTCTTTCCGCTTGCACGAGTCTTGAGAGAATAGAGCAGAGGCCAGGAAGCTTAAGCATCATGTCCTATAACGTTGAAAACCTCTTCGACACCGAAAAAGACGCTGATCGCAATGACTACGAGTACCTTCCCCTGAGTAAAAAGAACACGAAAGAACAAAAGGCGTATTGCGCCGAACAGCGATCAGACTTCAGTCGCAAAGCCTGTTTTGAGGCCGACTGGAATTCCGACGTGGTTCATACTAAAATGACTCGGATCTCAAAGACTCTCCAGCAGATCTCTGGCCGAGGTCCTGATGTTTTAATTCTGTTAGAGGTCGAAAATCTTTCCGTTCTGAAAACTTTGAATGAAAAATATTTGAAAGACTTTAATTACCAAACCGTGGTTCTTCTTGAAGGAGATGACCGCCGGGGAATCGACATTGGTGTCTTGTCGCGACTCCCGCTGGCCGGAGAAGCTCAGCTTCACCGTATTGAATTTACCCCTGATCTCAACGATAAGAATTGGAAAAAACCCCTGACACGGGGAATTCTGGAAGTCCCACTGGCGCTTCCCAATGGCGATACCCTTTTCGCTTACGGTCTTCACTTTCCGTCCCAGGCAAACCCTGTTCAGGAACGAGAAGATGCTGTGAATACTTTGATCAAACTCATGAAATCTAGGGGAGAGAACGCTCTCACCGTGGCGGGAGGAGATTTTAATATCACCGAAGCTGAGAACTTAAAAACAGGGCTCTTTTCAAAAACTTTAGGCTCTGATTTTCTGGTGTCCCATTTGGTGGGGTGCCAAACCTGTGAGGGTTCTCATTACTACCGTGGTGAATGGTCCTTTCTCGATGCTCTCGTCTTTTCAAAAGCATTCTCTTCCTCGAGCACCGGAGCTTGGGAATTGATCCCTGAGAGCATTCAAACTCCAAAGATGGGGAAATATCAATTGTTTGAAGATGGTAGTCCGGCCCGATTCAGCGCCACTCACTCGGTCGGAGTGAGCGATCACTTGCCAGTCTATGGAGAAATCAGACCAAAGCAGAAATAGTGCCGTTTCAAACTGACTCAAAATACTGTCCCTGGTCTTCGCTACCGCCTCAATGAATCCAACAAATATCAATGAAATCAGTGTGTTCGTTGGTGATTTCTGTTTCTTGCAACGCAAGAAACAGAAATTCCGTCCGATTCCCATTTTTCTTTTCAAAATTAAGCATCGAGAGGACGGCGTTCTGCTGAAGGGACAGGATTTTGGGTCAGTTCGTGCTATTTCGGAGTTTGGAGCAAAAGGCTTTCAAAGAGCACGGGCAGTCGCTTCCCACAAGTCGCGACAGGCAGAGCCAGCTCCTTTTTGGATTTATCGCGAAGGCCATCAGGCCCCATAACGACGGTGGCTTTGTTTTTGGATTTTGGTCCAAAGTTCAATCGATAATCAAACTCCCCTTGAATCACTTGGCAGGGCTGAAAGCTCCATTGAATTTCACCTTGGTTAGCCACCACGAGATCAAAAAATGTTTCATCTCCATTTTCGACCGCTGACGTGAAGCGAATAAAAGAGTGCCACTCTTTGGAAAGCCAACTTTGATCCAGAGGTAAGATTTCACCATCAGAAGTGACGAGCAGCTGCCATTTTTGATCAGCACCTTCAGAGCGAGTGAGTCCCATCATGACTTGCTCTAATTCCAAAATCTTCCAAGAAGAAGCGCCTTCTGAGGGTTTTTCCAGCTTGGCTACAAGACGAAGCTCTTCTTCCCACTTGAGGGAACCGCGAAAGTTCTTTCGCTTCACTTCAAATTCTGGGGTCAAAAGCCCCTCTTCGAACGAGGCCGATTGAACAGAAATCTGGACAATTTGAGAATCGTTCATTTCGAGGACCACTTGATAAGAACCCGACTGGTTCAGGGTCAAATCACCGGCGGGAATGAAGCAAGCTTCATAACGAACGCTAAAGACTTTCGTTTGAGGATTTTCTGATCGCAGCTTCCAGCGTTCACAATTCGTTGTTTTAAGAGCTCCGCTATTGATCTGCAGAGCTTTCTGAATCCAATCTGTGGCGCTGAAGCTTCGATCCACAAAAGCACCTGCCGCAATCACGTCGAAATTTTCTGGAAGATTCAGACGAAGTTTCTTTCCGGCCGTGGAATTTGGGCGATTTTTATTTCGCTGTTCATTCAGTCTTTGCTTATCTTCGGCGGTGATCACTTCGGGGTCGCGAGGCGAACAAGCGAGACCTAACATCAGAGTCAGAACAACGATCGAAATTTGGCGCATGGGAGCCTCTCTTTCGGCTGTCCAATTACCACCGAAGATCCTCGGATGAGAAGATAATTTTCACAGCAATTCCGCCATTATCTGTCGAAAGCTCTCGGAATCCAGGCCAGAGACGATGAAAAGCCGCAGCCTGTTTCTCTGAAAGAACTAAAGCCAACCTCGTAGGCCTGAGCGTTTGCAACTTTTTCACAAACTCTTCCATCGTAAAATCAGCTTTGAGTCTTTCATGATAAGGAGGATTGCTGACGATCCAAAGTTGGCGCCGAACTTGCGAAGCCCCCTGAGCACCAAAAAAGTCGCCAACAGTAAACTTCACCTGGGGAAACAAGGGATGGGCATTTCTTTGAGCTACATCGATCATCTCAGGATCTCGGTCACCTCCCAAAAATAGCTGCAGCGGCCAGCCGGGAAGCCCACGTTCCTTGCGCGGATATTTCTGAAGGAGTACGGGCAATGAGTCCCAGCCTTCAAAAGAGAAGGATCTCTGAAAATTGGGCTGAAACAATGTCGCCGCTTCAAACAGAAAAGTTCCACTGCCACAAAAGGGATCGAAGAGTTCCACGTCATTGAGACTTCCGAGAGATCTTGTCCCACGAAGAAGCATGAGAGCTGCGGCGGCTAAGGACTCTCGCAAGGGAGCTATGCCCTGATGCCTTCTGTAACCTCGAAAATGTAAATGCTCACCGGTTGTATCTAAGCTCACCGTGAGCTGATCTTTATGAATTCTTATGAAAAGCTTCTGAGAGGCGTCTGAGGAAAACTTGACTCCGATGGGATTCAGAGATTTTTCCACAGTGGCTTGAACTTTCTTCTCTTGCCCCAGGCGACTCTGACTGCAGTCCACCTGAAGAGAAACAGCTTTTGCTCCCAAGTACTTCTTGAGATTGAGATTTTTCAGAGCTTTTTCCAGTTGGAAAAATTCTTGCACACGCTCGGTGGATGAAAGCCGAAGTAAAATACGAGAAGCCACTTTTAAATAATAGTTGAGTTGAAGTCCAAAATGAAACTCTGTCTCAATTTCGATTCCGCCTTTGATCTTCTCAACCACTTCGAAACCTGACGTCTGAGGTCGAAAATCAAGATCTAGGAGCCAAGGAAAAACTTCGAGTAGTTCTTGTTCGAGAAGATCTTCAAGGCCAATTTGACAGGAAATAAAGAAACGAGTTTGCATTAAAAATTGAGATCTTTCTTGAAAATTCGCGGATAACTAAAAAGAAGTAGAATAGCGATCACACCAAAAACAGGGCCGATAAGGAGAGCTCCCTGAATCCCAAACTGATCGGTGAGTGCTCCCACTAAGAAGTGCATGAGCACGACAAAGACCCCCACCACCGTGATCGCATAAGAGGTCGCAATATGAAGCTCATCCTTAAAAAGTCGCCCCGCTGCCGTCATGGCCAAAGGATAAAACGGGGACATCGCAAGTCCACTGAGAACCAAAGCCACAGGATGGATCAAAAGGCCCACCGTCATCAAAAGTGTCGCTCCACCCAACGAGAGAAACAGCTGTGTTCGAATTCGAGCCTTGGGTTTCCAGAAAACAAAGAGAACTCTTCCAGACAGGAGGAATGCAAAAAAGGCAGTCGTCCAGAAAGAGCTCATTTCAAGATTCATCCCATGCGCTTCTCTCATGAATTGTGCCATTCTTGTTCCCACCATAATTTCAAATAAAACGTAGCAGGCCAAAGCACTGTTCCAGAAAAGAAGTTCTCGCCGAGACGTCTTCGACTGCCCGTCCAAAAGTTTTTGCGGCTTCGGTAATTCCTTTCCCGGCCAATAGGTGCCCGCAAGAACAAGAAAACAGAGAACGACGACCACCCAATAAGAAATCTTCCAGTCCCAATGGAGTGCGCTCACCACTCCCACCATTGCGGGGGCGGCAAAAGAGGCCATTCCGTACATGCTATGAAGTCCCGATTGCAATTGCTGGGTTCTTTCAGGCGGAGCTGCCGCGATGACATAGAAATTCTGAACGACCCCCATAAATCCAAGACCAATTCCAAACAAAAAGGATCCCAAAAGCAAAAACTCGAAACTGGGTGCTATTGCAAAACCCAACAGACCCAAACCAAAAGCCAATAGGCCGAGCCTCAAAGTATTCAGGGTTCCCACTCGATCAAAAGCGGGAGCTGCAACAAATCCACTGACGGTTCCCATCATCGATGCGACCACAAAGAAAAGAGAACCCGTGCTACTGGAGATCCCAAAAGACTTTAAAATTTCTGGAAAGAGAGGGCCTCGAACATTATCGCCTAAGCCTAAAATGAAAAGGCTGACATAGGCCAAACACAAAGCTCGAAAATGCAACATGATCACTCGCTTTTAGCTGAAAGTTCTTGGAGAACGACCAAGAGTCGGCCACGACCCACCTCTGGCAAATCCCCTGTTAAGCGTCTTAGCTTAAACCGAGCGAGCTCAGAAATCCCAGGCTTTTTTCCTTCATGCAGCAAGTAAAGAAAAACATCTTCAAGAACCAACTCCTTGACTACGGAGTTAAGTTCAATGTTCTTTCCAATAAATCCTGTGAGCCTCTGGTGAAAGCCCGCGACAGCTTCTTTCTCAGACAAAAGCTGATTTTGATCTTGATCAATGACCACCATGAAAGACTCGACATACTGAGCAATGCTCACGGCCGCCCGGATTTCCGTATATTCCGCAAAGCCAGGGCGATGCTGCGGAACCTTAGCAATCAAAAACAGGGACGAAAAATAGTTCCGACGCTCCCCAACGCTGAGAGCTTGGAGGAAGCGCACAAGACTAGGCATATTGTTAAAGTATCTCGGGTAATTCTCTTCAAGCTCGCGAAAGAAGCAATTCTCTACGAGGTACTGCTTATTAAAGACATCGACTTGCGCCACTGCACACTTTGCAGCCACAGCGTCCTGATGAACCACATCCACGATCCGTCGACCTCCTGAGATCATTAAGCTCAGAAGTTCGTAAATCTCTGTCGCTGTTAGGTAGTCATCTCCATTTCCACTGAACGTAAAAAGATTTCCTTCATTGAACGTTCTCACCGCAGGACTCGGCTGCCGAGGATCCAAAAGCCCGAAGGCTCTGCCAAACTCTCTAAAGTCTTCTTCCAACTGCACCATTCTGATCTCAGACATTCGATTTTTAAAGAGATCCGTGGATCGATGATCGCCATAGCCTCTGAGTGTGAGGCGGGTCCATGATCGCATCGCATTCATCCAATTCATTCCTGTAAAGCCCACCACTTGGGCTCGGGCATTGGGACCGACATAGACTTTCGAGTCTGCCGTCCAAACGGTTAATGGTTCTTGAAATAGAATACGAACCCAGTCGGACCAACTTTCAACGACAGGTTGTCGCTCCAGCCCTTTTAAAGAGAATTCTTCAAAAAGCTCTTTGAGATTCATCGAAGATACGTGATCTCTCACCGTCTTGAGGGTGAATTCACTTTTGTTTTGAAAGAGCTGATTGATAAAGGTCTGCGCTGTGGCCCATACTTTATACTCGACCCACAGAACATCCAGATGCTTCTTTTCGAGACCTTTCACCTGTGTGGCTTCGCCAGTGTCACGGCCTCGTCCCTCGATCATATGGAACAAGAACTTGCGATAGGAGTTCTTCCAAATCTCCGGCGTGATTTCTGTATCTAGAAGATCCAAGGCGAACACCTCGTCGATCAGGCGATCAATGTGCTGACTGAGAATAACATGCTGTTGAATCATTTCCGGACTTTGTTCGATCAAGTCAAAAATATCTCTTCCCAGCTTAACCAGCAATGTCCACTCCTCGGGAGTGTTGAGAGCTCTATCACGAACAAGATAAAAATATTTGTTGGCGAGGAAGTAGGAATTAATCACCCAGCGAGCCGCAGTTTGCCACTGCTTGGCCGTTGACCAAAAAGCATTCTCACCCAAAAACGCTGCTTTTAAAGACTCTGCAAAGGGAAGCCACTGATTCACTTGCTGAAGCGTCTTCGAATCCTCTTTGAGAAATTGATCGAGCTCAAGGATCAACGTCTTAAAATCAGACAAAGAGTATTGCACTTTGTGAACATGGCTCTTGGCGAGCAAAGTAACTGCGACTTGATTGTACTTTTCGTGCGCGCTTGTGATTTCCGCTAAGGACACAGCTTGCCCTTGACGACTGAAGGTGATGAGCTTAAAGGTCCCTGAGATTTGCTGTGCGCTTTCTTCAAGGAGATCAAAGAAAATTCCCATCGATTCCATTTCTTTTCTTGTGAGAATGTGCGCTTCTCCGCCGAGGAAGACCTGTTTCACTTTCAAAAGAGACAACATGAGTTCAAGACTCATTTGATTTTCTTTCAGGAGATAGCGATTAAAGTAGTGCTTCAGCTCTTCGGCAGTGTAGAGATTTCGATCTTTTCCGCGAGTGTATTTCCCGAAACTTTCCACACTGGTTTTCAAGCAGCTAAATATTTGTTTGGTCTGCGCGGGCGCACCCTGATCTTCAAAATATTGGGTCAGCATCGCGGGAACTTTGGACAGGCAGGACATTTCCTGAGTGTTCAGTTGAACAATTTCCTGATCCTTTGAATTCTTCTTACCGCGAAGATAATCTCCACAACCCGTGAACAAAAGGACCGTGGTCAGGCCACCAAGGAGTGCTCTTTTTTTAGAAAACATAGCTCACTCCGAGATTCACTGAGTCGTTATTTTGAAAGGGCTCAAGATATGAGTTGTTGCCAGCTTTTGTATCTTGGGCTTTCGCAAGCTGGATTCCACCAAAAGCCGTCCAGAATCGGTGAAACTGAACATGGATGTCGGTTTGTAGCAGCGACCAATCGGAACCGGGGCTCTGCATATAAGATGCATCACCAAAGACAGATTTCTTTTTGATGCGGATAAGCTCAGCTTGCGCTGAAAGACGATAGGCTGATTTAAAAGGATATCTCTGGGGAATGATGTCTTGAGCATTGGAAGCACTTGGCCCCACGGCTGAGGACTCGCCCCCTGTGATTGAAATATAAGAAAGTGCAATTCCCAAATCTCTATTTTTAAAACCGATAAAGGGGGAAAGCATTTGAGATTTTGCATAAGTTGCATAGGTCCACTGAGATTCAAATTCTGGAGAGCCTGGGCTTTCGCTCAAATAGCTGATCCCGGCACGAAAACCTCGTTTGGCAAAATGAAAGTCACCGGAAATCAATGAATGATAAGCCACAGCAGGAAGAACTGACATTTCCAAACTTGAGTTCGTTCCGAGAAAACCTTCAAATCCCAAAGAGAGTTGATTCATGGGTTTATAGGCACTGGCGACTTGCGCATAGAACCCGTCGAGTTCGTCGCCCACAAAAGCCCGGGCCGCAAAGCTGCGATTCATGATGATGTCATTGGTGTCAGGTCGCTCAATCGTGTAATCAATTGAATCCACTTGATCTTGCACTTGAGCTTGCGACGGTGGGGTTTGAAAGAACGGATTGTTTTTCACAAAACGTCCATTTTGAATTTCAAAGCCCGCGCCTTGATCTGGAATAAACAGCGGAGATCCCATGAGGGTCATTCCCCAGGGAATCCCCTGATCGGCGCGACCAATAGAAATGAAGACGCCAGTGAGGCCCTGTTCTTCGGGAAGGAGTGGATTCCATTTAAACAGAGGCTGATAAAGACCTAAATTCCAGCGAGTATCAATATCACTCCACTTTTCTTTCTTTCGTCCCACCCGAAGTTCCTGATCTTGCCAATAAAGTTGAGAAATATTCAAATAAGACAGGACCGGTGCGCCTGGGGAAAACATCCCCTTCACTTCACCCTGAAGCCCCTCCACACCTTGTTGTCCCAGTTGATCCGTGGTGAGTCGGGTTCCAATATACTGATAGTTTGTCTGATCAGTTTGAACATAATCAGGACTAATAAAGCTCTCTTGAGAAAAGATCATCTCCCCACGGGGCCGTGCT
>JBKCXY010000183.1:0-2559 GCA_046315835.1 Pseudobdellovibrionaceae bacterium
AGTATGAGTTTGAAGGTCGAAAAATTTGGCTTCAATTTTCCACTGAGAATTCTGACCTCGAGAAAGAAGCTGATCGCCTCTTGGGTGTTGATGAAACAAGTCTCGTGAAAGAAGAAGATGAATCTGAGGACTTGTACGAGCAGGAGCCCGATGAACTCAAGGAGCCCTCAATGCTTTCAGGAAAGACGAAAAAGAAAAAGAAAGAAGATATGCACTAGGAAGAGTTAGTACTCTTCCTCTTCTCCCATTCCTGCTGACTCACCCATCCCACGGATTTCATCCGCAAAACTTTGCGAATCATCTTCAAATTCACTCTCAAGACCGCTTTCATCAATTTCCAGCTCAGCAATGGCTGCCAAGAAATCTTTCTCTGATCGCAGATCTTTTCGAATCATCTCTAGGAACTTATCAGGATATCTCGAAGTCAACTCTTCGACATAACGCTCAAGTTTTCCATCCTGAAGAATTTTTCGGCGAACTTGGATTTTTTTCCATAAAAGCAAATAGTGATATCGGCAGTATCCCTCAACCGTCGCAGCTTGGTCACAATCACGAACTCGGCAAAGACGTCGACCTTCGGCATCCGTTAAAATAATTTCTTCATCGGCATCTTTTTTAACTTCAGAAGAAATACTGATTTCGATTTCAGTCTCTTCTTCTTCAATGATCTCTGTTTCTTCAAATTCAGAAAGATCTGGAATCTCTTCAGCCCCGAGATCTTCATCTCCTGCCAGAAGATCATCGTCCTCGAACTCGACATCCTTCTTTTTCCCTTTTTTCCCGGCTTTTTCTTTTTTGGAAGTTTTGTCAGCCTTTGAAGCTTTCTCGTGCTTCGGCTCAGGCTTCGCAGAAGCTTCTGCTTTCACCACCGACTTCGCGGCCTTCGTGGCCATTTTTACCATTGATTTTGCCAAGTCCTTCAATGAAGTCTTTGACGCAGTTGCTTTTTTGTCTGCTGTTTTAGCCGCAGGCTTGCTGGGCTTTGCTGCAGATTTTACAGGTGATTTTGAGGACTTAGCCGTCCCTTTTGAATCTTTTTTGGATACTTTTTTGCTTTTCGCTTTTGCCATAGGTGAGGCATGGTTGAACGAATTTCGCCCCTCTGTCAAGTGCTTACCTCACTTGAATGGATCCTTCTTCGGCGCGTACAGAAATCGAACCTTTCGCGTTTTCTCCACGGAAGCGAGCTCGAACAGTTTTCTGGGTGGCTTCTCGAGCCACTTTCAAAGGTCCGGGAACCAAGATGTCACCCTCCCCTGCCGTTAAACTGAGATAAGGTCCTTGACCCGAAGGGATCTGGATGGACACCCGCCCTGATTTAGTTTTGAGATTAAGCTCTGTCTCTGGGGCATAGACGGCGGAAATAGCACCTTCTGTTGACTGCCCCTCCACTCTTCCTGCGAAGCTCTGGAGAGTCGCTTGACCTTTCAACAATTCAAAAGACATCGAGCCAGAACTTGCCATCACTTTGAGCTGCGAACTCGCTTGTTCAAAAGCAAAATTCCCTTTGCTCTTTTCGACCAAAGTTTCACCTGAGAAATTTTCAATTTTTAAATCCCCTTGATGCTGCTTCACCGAGATATTTGCTGAGTAAGAATCCACACTCATGACCCCGGTTGAATCGGCCACCTGAAGATCTCCACGATGAAGACTCACCTGGTAAGAGCTGGCCGTTGAACTCTGTATAGAGACTTTTGCCTTTTGTGCTGTCACAGAAATATCTTGTGTCCATTTCTGAATGGCGATTTGCCCTTCACCCAAAAGAACATGAACTTTGATAGGCACACCCACCAGTTCAAAATTCATTTTTCGAGCACTCCCCAGCGAGAACAAGCCCGTCTTTTCAGACTTCATGGAAATCACGAGCACAGAACCTTTTTTTTCAAGCTGAAGTGCTTCATTCACTTCCGGCGGCCTTATAAAACGCAAACTTTTACTGGAAGCAGCTCCTGTGAGCTGAACATTTCCTTCAGGAATCTGAAGTTCAATTCTCTCGATGCCCGAAAGCGGAAGCTCTTGCACCATCGGGCTTTGCGCGCGCGCAGAAAACGTCCCTAAAATCATCATCAACAGGATAAAAATGGCTCTGAGTTTCACGGGTTGACTCCTTGTGAAAAAGAGTGTGCCTTAGGCTCCGAAGACATTCAAGGAGATGGTTATGGAAAAAGTTGTCATTGCTTCAGCGGCAAGAACCCCAGTCGGAAGTTTTCAAGGCTCTCTCTCTCAACTAGCAGCACCAAAATTAGGTGCCATCGCTATCAAAGAAGCTCTCCAAAGAGCTCAGTTAAAACCTGATGAAGTGCAAGAATGCATCATGGGGGAGGTTCTCACTGCGGGGGTCGGGCAAGCTCCCTCACGTCAAGCTGCGATTTACGCCGGTCTTTCCACAGCGACCCAGTGTTTGACGATCAATAAAGTCTGCGGTTCTGGCCTCAAAGCCGTGATGCTCGCTGCTGACTCGATCGCCCTAGGCCACATTCAAATCGCGGTGGCTGGCGGCCAGGAATCAATGACATTGGCCCCCCATCTTCTGGAAAACTCTCGCTCTGGTTACCGGAT
>JBKCXY010000184.1:0-20609 GCA_046315835.1 Pseudobdellovibrionaceae bacterium
GGTCGCAGAGACCAGGGACAGGATGTTGAGTCAGTTATTGACTTTTGGACGGACCGCCAAGCACGGCCTGATCGGGAGAAATGCAAGAACTGCTCAATCAAGCAGGTCGTTCGAAGAAATCGGAAGATGCTAAGTTTTACGACGGCAGGATTGGTCTCTCTGACCTGATTGAAGCTACAAAGCTCTGCTTGGAGTTGCAAAGATTAGAAGGGAAGGCATTGGCAGCTTGCTTGCCTTAAGGCAAGGTTCGCAAAAACTTATCAATCCGTTCAGATAGAAAGAAATACACGAAACCGATGCTGAGTTGGTGATTTGTCGAAAGACGAATCACTGGCGGTTCACCCCAAGCTTTCCAAAGTTTCTCTTGCGTCTGTGAGGGAACCACGTTGTCGTTCTTGGAAATGAACATGAGAACGCGATTTCTTTCAGAAGGTTTCGCCCATTTCATGGGGTCATAGGTGATTGCAGAATTAAGGCGACCTTTGTAATCGTTCAAATCAACAAGACCAAGTTCATTGAAGCGAAGATTTCTTTGTTCACGCACCGGCTTTAAATCCGACTGGGCCAAAATTTCTGCTAAGGAACCACCAGCCACTGAGAGTACCACAGCCCTAATCCAAAGAAGGTCAGGGAACTCAGGTGGTTCTACAGAGGGAGATTCAAGATGCTCAAAGGAATATCCAAAGGCCAAGGACGCGTACAAGCCACCCAGGCTTGCGCCCACAAGGATTGTGGGTTTTTGAGTGTGCTTCAAGAACTGATTGATCTCACCCAATACTTCGCGGCTCAACTCATCATGAATTTTTAAATCCGAGGTCAGCGCTGATTTTTGTTGATAATCCAAAATATGGACTTCGTGGCCCCGTTGGCACAGCGCCTTAAAAAGTGCTTTGTCGGCAGAATTCACTCCTCCAGTGGGGGGGAGAATCACGACTTGCCGAAGTGATCCTGTTTTTGAACAGGAGTCAGAGGCCACTGAGCCAGGGGCTAGCAGGATTGCGAATGAAAAAAGAATCAGAACACGAACCATGCTACTCTTATACCTGCAAAATAACTGTTCGGGGCAAAAATTGAGAAAAAACAGGACCATCATGTAAAAAAGGAAGATTGCAGCGTCTAGAACTTGGACAGATACTAGGAGCCAAAATACACGAATCCATTGCAGCCAAATCTCTTCGTCGGCCGTTTGATTAAAATTGTCGAAGTTCCAGAACCAACCCTGATCCGTCACATGATATCCTTCCAGCTCGGGAAACTGGAGGTGGCAGAGGGATCCCGCAGCGCAAATACTCTTCGAACTCTTTGTTCACAAAATCTGGTAATGGGTACCCCAGGTCCTGTTCGACCTGTTGCTGGAACGACAGCCAGTTGCCTTGGTTTAGTTTGTAGAGAGTGGTTTTTTCGGGTTCATGGCGCTGGTAGTGATAGGCTTGGGCATTGGGAATCGACATCGGCAGACTGCGTACTTGCAACTGCCATGGCCATTTAGGATCGCTTTACTGACGTGGGCTGTGGTGTTTGCGAAGACCTTGTGTAAGGTCTTGAATGTTCACTTTCACATACTTGCACCGGCACAGAGGAGAGTGTTTGACGGATGCTTAGAACCAGTAGACTAAATGAATCGAACCTGTTGGGAAGACTTGTTCGCCAACTTCTTCGGTTAGAGTTGAATCCTTATAAATCGGCCAAGGGTTTGATTTTGAAACGGTTTTCCCAGCACCCGCTTGGATGTCGAGACTCCAGCTCGATGCAAGCATCCACTCGTAGCCAAAATTGAGGTGGACATCAACATCGTCACTTTCATAATCCTTGCCCGTCTTGACGGCGTTTTCCAGCTTACCTTTGCCAATGCCTACAGTGAATTCAAAATGAAAAGGACTCCCAAGGTACTGACGGCCTCCGATAAGCACGGACCGCTCAGAAAAACGCCCCTCCACGTCAATGTCCTTAGGAGTTCCAACAGACAATCCGAGGTGACCTTCCGTTCTGTATTCTGAACTGCTGTTTAATGCTTGTCGAAGTCTTACACGGTAGTTTCCGCCAGGATAAAATGGCCAGAGTACGTTTACTGATATCCCAGTATCAGGAAGAGACTGGGTCCCGGCGCCTGAAGAAAGTGGGACTATTATTACGCAAATAAGCAGTAAATTTTTTAGCATATATCCTCCGAGATATTTCTTGTTACGCTAGCAATGTTTCATACATCTGTAAAACTCTAATTAAGCATACCAGCAATGCAAAAAAGGATAACTCTAGATTCCTAGGGTTTGGCGCTTATTTTAGCGATTAAGCAAATCAAAACGCTCACGGCCCCAGCTACAAAACCTCGAAGCAGCTTTTTGTTTTTCAATTTTCAACAAGTAGATTATATCAAAAAATCAAATTTTGCTGTTTAAAATATAATTTCTCCGGGTTCTCGGGCGGGCCTTAATTAAAGGAGTATTCATGAGGTTTGTTTTAGATCTGCATCTATTGCTATTATCACTATCCGTGTTCGCGAGTGCATACAATACCGAAGAGCCTGAATTGACCGGTAAAAAAATTGTCATTCAAACACAAGAATCTAATGTGACAATGACTTATAGCAAAGAGATTCCATATGATTGTAAGCTAAAATTTTTAGATCCCAAGTCTGGTATGCTTAATAGTAATTCTTGGGCCGTGAAATCAAAAATCGAGTTCTCAATCTGTATGTAATTGACTAGAGAACGAATCATGAGGCTAAGACAAACTCAACTCAGTCCCGTTTGGTCCGCGAAATTACCCCAACAAGCAAAAACATGTATATACTGTCATCAGAATGGTAAAGACAAAAACTCGCCAGCGAAAGACGATAGATCCTTGCCCGACCTGCTTCTTGCATCGGCAGCGGTGCATTTGTGACTGGATACCTCAGCTGGATTTGAAGACGCGAGTCAGTCTTGTCATTCATGCGAAGGAGCTCAGGAGGACCACAAACACGGGTCGTCTCGCGGTCCACGCATTAAGCAATTCAGGAATGTATATTCGCGGCGGAGCTCATGAGCGAGTGGATCTCAGCTTTCTGTTGTCGCCTCAGTATGAAAGTTATGTGCTTTTTCCTTCAGAAGATGCTGTTGCTGTGGAAGATCTTCGTCCACAAAAGCCGATTCAGTTGATTGTTTCTGATGGCAATTGGCGACAGGCAAGTAAGTTGAACACGCGTCACCCAGAGCTCAGCCATCTGCCGCGTTTAAAAATCAGCTCGAAGAACACGGGCCAAAATC
This sequence comes from Pseudobdellovibrionaceae bacterium, assembly GCA_046315835.1. GTDB lineage: Bacteria > Bdellovibrionota > Bdellovibrionia > Bdellovibrionales > Bdellovibrionaceae > JAJTIC01. The sequence goes on from JBKCXY010000184.1 coordinate 3,246, forward strand.
ATCTCCGGAAAGAACACTTTCAAGAGGGCTTCTCAACTCTTGAGGCGATTGCTCAAGCTTTACGAGTGATTGAAGGTGAGGCGGTGGGGGATTGCCTGCTGGCTCTTTACCAAAAAAAACTAGCGGCTACCCTTGAAGGACGAGGGCAGGCTTCAGTCCTTTTGAAGGCCTGAATGATTTGATTCCATATCACTCGGAGGACTTTTCTAATTTCTTTTGCAGTTGGTTCACAGTTTCTTTTTTGGCTCTCACCTTGAGGGTGACACCTTTTTCATCGTAGTCTTCCGTCAAGACTCGCATTCGTGAACGGACTTCACCCACCAGGCCCTTGGCAGAGTAGGGAATAAAAAGACTCTCTGTGATCATGTCGCTTTCAAAATAGCTCAATATTTTATCTCGCAGATTTTTAATGTCGTCTTTATTTCGAGTGGAAATGAAAATCGCCTCTGGAAACTCAACTCGTAACTTTTCTGCCAATTCAGAAGACAAATTGTCGCGTTTATTCAGGATTAAAAGACTTGGGACCTCTGTGGCACCGACGTCGGCAAGAACATTCTTTGTCACCGCAAGTTGCGAGCGAAATTCTGGATCAGATCCATCAACAACAAAGAGCAATAATGAGGCATGGAGGGCTTCATCCAAAGTTGACTTAAAGGAAGCCACAAGATCATGAGGAAGTTTTTTTATAAAACCCACAGTATCGCTGATGAGTATTTTGGGGATAGATTCAGGATGAAGTGGTCGAATGGTTGTGTCTAATGTCGCAAATAATTTATCGGCAACTAAGACTTCTGAGCCGGTGAGGGCTCGCATCAAAGAGGATTTTCCGGCGTTGGTGTATCCCACCAGGGCCACCGTGGCTTCTTGTTTTCGGCGCAATCGACGAACTTCGTCTTCATTGCCAATGGCTGCAATTTCTGTTTTGAGCTCTTTGATTCGGTCTCGAATTTTACGTTTATCCAGTTCCAGAGCAGTTTCTCCAGCGCCTCTTCCGCCAACACCTCCGCCTTGGCGTTCGCTACTTCCACCTGTTTCTCGCAGACGGGGAGCAATGTAAGTGAGTCGAGCGATTTCAACTTGAAGACTCGCCGCCTTCGTGCGGGCGTGCCGGCTGAAAATTTCAATAATCACTCCTGTACGATCCAAGACGGTCACACCGGTCGCACTTTCAAGATTTCGGAGTTGTGAGGGCGACATCTCGGTGTCGACAATGACGATCTCGGCGCTTTCGGTGATCTCAGGAAGTTCTTCGGATTCCTCGATTTCGATTTCTTCCAGGTCATCCTCTTGAAATTCTTCTTTTGAGTCCTCTTCCCACTTCAGCGCAGCTTTTGATTTTTTATGTTCAACTTTTGCAGCAACAACACCAGTCCCGCCAGTCCACTTGGCAAGCTCTGACAATTTTCCACTGCCCAAAACAGAAAGGGATTTATCGGTGCTGCGTTTTTGAGTCACCTGTCCGATCACTTGGTAACCTAAGGTGGTGACTAACCGAGTGAGTTCTTGCAAGGAACTTGCGAGCTCTTGGTCGTTCATTTTAGGTAATTGAAGACCTACGAGAACTGCTTTCTGAAGAGGGGATGAGGTCATTTTGAATCTATTGTCTGTCAATTTCTATCTCTCGTTGAATGTTTAACTCTGTTGATTTTTGATAGCTCTGAGTTCATCAAGAACGAGCCAGTAGGATTTTAAGAAGCTGATTGAGGTCTTGCATTTACTTTTGTCTTTTTAGCATTTTCAAGCGCCAATACTAGATTGAGGGCCTTTTGATGCTCTTCGATTCTTTGCTGGGGGGTCAATTTAAGGTTTCTAGCTAGATCCTTATCCATGACTCCACGCTAGCAGATCCCAACATTTTAGGCTATTTTAATTCAGCAAAAGTCTGAGGGATCAGAGCTGCAGAAAGCGATGACTCCAAGCAATATGTTCGAGTCCCTTGACCCAATCGTGTATCCTCATGGAGGAATATCCTCATATCTATGAAAAGCTTAACTTGGATGATGTGATAAGAGTGATTTCATTTCCGCCCGAATCCGATGGCACTTTTCGATTGCCTGCAGGGGTGTAAGTACTGTGTTGATTTGGTTAAATACTTGGATTATTCCAAAAATCCATGCACATAGTTCAAGATTGTATCCTCACCCAATGGTAGTTCCAAGGATTGAAAAGTGGATCAGCGAACAATCTATTTAGCGACATGTGAAGAAAAACCCCAGGGTACTGCAGATGATGGGTTGCTGAAGACGGAGCTGGAGCAACAGGGGGCCAGTGCCGAGTTTAAAATTTGGACGGATCCGTCAGTGGATTGGTCTGCTTGTGATTTAGTGATCGTGCGATCGACTTGGGACTATCACTTTAAACTCCCCCAGTTTTTGGAGTGGGCTTCGCGTGTGGAGCAAAAAACAAAATTGATCAATTCGGCGGCGCTGATGGGGTGGAACTCCTCCAAAACATATCTCAGTGAGCTCTCTCAAAAAGGTGTTTCCATTGTGCCTTCATTTTTTGCGAGTGATCCTGCAACAGCAATCAGTGTGGTCAAGCGAGAATTTCTGACTTCGCAGGCGTTGGTGATTAAGCCAACAGTGTCAGCCTCGGCAAATTTGACCTATCTGGTGAAAGATTTGTCTTCAGCGGCCTTAGCCATTGAATCAGCTTTGGCACGCGGGGAAATTGTGATTCAGCCTTATTTGCCCTCTGTAGAACAAGAAGGTGAGATTTCTCTAGTGTACTTTGGAGCAATATTTTCCCACGCTTTGATCAAAAGACCCAAAGCGAGTGATTTTCGAGTGCAAGGAGACTTTGGGGGGCACAGTGAAGCTTTTGAAGTTTCGCCGGATCTGATCGATTTTGGGTCTTCTGCTTTAAAAGCTTTGTCGGAAGTTCCGGCTTATGCTCGGGTAGACATTTTAGATTGGAATGTCAGTCCCAAAATTGGAGAAATTGAACTCATCGAGCCAGAGCTCTTTTTTCGATATTCAGCGAAAGCGGCGGGGAATTTTTCGCAACTGACTCAGAATCCTGTCCCTTCAGCAGAACGCCGTCCTCTAACTACCTAACTTCCAGAGAAAAAAGGGAAATCGGACGGAATTTCTGTTTCTTGTTTTACAAGAAACAGAAATCACCAACGAACACGCAGATCCCATCAGTAAATGTTGGCTCCATTGAGGCGGTCGCAGAGACCAGGGACAGGATTTTGAGTTAGTTATCAATGACCTTGGATTTTAAAAGGAGCATTCATCGTGGAATATTATTTGGCTGGATTCATTTCAATTTTGACCCTCGGGTACCTGACTGGTTTTGAAAGCTGTGTCGTATCTAGAAACGGAAATGAGTCTTGGCTGCGCCACCAAGTCATTAAGAATGTTCTAGAGTTCATGCCAAAATAGTTAGCCTTTAGACACTCGAGGAAACTTTTACAAAGAAAAAATCGGGTTCCGTTCAGTTGAGGATTTCATGTTAAAAGCCATCTCTTTCAAGGAGCAGGGTGTAGTGTTTTTTCGATGGATTCTTTTGTCATTTCTCGTGAGCCCCATGGCCTCGGCCCAGCTGTCGGCAGAGCGTGATCCCAAAATATCGGGTCAGGTCTACTTCAAAGCGGCAAAGGCGTCTTTACCGAAGATCATCTCTTCACAAGCTCCCAAGATGGTCCTGCACTCCACATTGAGTTTGCAAGAGATGGGCCAGAAATTGACAGGAGTGGCCGCTTATTCAGACTCTCAAAAGCTTCAAACAGTTTTTGAAGAGATTCGAGATGAGAGATTCTTAAGTGCTGATCCAAAACCCGAGTTTCCGCGCCGCCTGAGCTGGCTCTATCCGGCAGATGGCTGTTTTGCTCGTGCGGAATACATGTCTCGGAAGCTTCAAGAAAAAGGTTTGCCTGCACCGACGAAAGTGTTTGCTTTTGGAAGTTTACGAGTGGCCACACCGAACGCTTCTTTGGGATCGGTTTCGTGGTGGTATCACGTGGTCGTCGGCTACAATGTGGAAGGCCAAGTGAAAGTGTTTGATCCTGCGATTGATCCCGTGGCACCAATGAATCTCGAAGCATGGCTCGGGCGGATGTCTGAGAATCTGAACTCTGTAAAAGTTTCCTTTTGTGATTCGAAAAGTTTTGATCCCACATCCCCTTGCCAGCCCTCAGAAGCTGTGGATTCTGACAGCTTGCTGACTTTGCAACGCTATTATTTGGAGATGGAGTGGGGCAACATGGTGAGACTTGGGAAAAATCCCGAAAAAGTCTTGGGCGACCTCCCGCCTTGGAAACTCAATTAGAACTTTTCCTAGACAACAACTCTGAAGCTTAGATACACCCGTCGTTCTCGGGGGTTTTATGCACTTTATTCTTGGCCTGATGGTCATCTGCCTTTCTGTCATGTCTCAAGCAGCTGTTTGGACGAATCAGAATTCATGGAACACAGATTATGAAAAGAAGTACCAAGAATGGGTTCGCGCAAATTGGACAGCAGATTATTTCACAAAACCCGGCCCCTTTCAGAACGTGAAGCTTGACTGTGCAGATGCCGTCTATGCTCTCCGTATGATTTTCTCTTATGAGAACAAACTCCCTTTTGTGATGAATGACCCGACTGGCGGCAGAAAGAAAATATCCAACGAAATGTCTCGTTGGGATGCGCAGCCAGAAGCCCAAAGGGCCAGATCATTTTTGCTCTATTTATTTGGAGTTCTCAGCACGGCTTCTCTCCCGGATGATAGTTATCCCGTGTCTCTCCAGAGATCAGTGCTCAATTCAGGAAGCTTCATTTTGACGGATCGAAAAAATCACCATGCTTGGACCATTCACAGTTTCAGTCAGTACGGAATTCCGTTTTTGATTTACGGGTCTCGTCCTCCAACAACAAAGCTCTACACCAGAAATGAATACCCAACGGTCGGATTTCTTTTTCCGAATGGGATCAATCCGGCTTCAAAAGCTGGCTTTAGAAATTTCAAGCAGCCCGAGCAACTGTCGAAGCCTTCGTTGCAAGTGTCCGGCGCCAGTCTTGAGCAGTACGAATTGCCATCAAATCGTTGGTCCTCCAGCATTCAGAAAAAAATGGCTATGATTGATGAAACAGCGGAAGCTCGTGCGGAAAGACTTCTCGAGACAGCCTGCCAATCACTGAAAGATCGGATTTCCGTCGTGATTGCAGCAGACGGTTTGAATCGAAAACTAGGCTCGCAGTGTATGGATGCAACCCAATACGACGATTTTTCGACTCCGAATCGGGATCAGAGATTTCTTGGCAATATGCTGGAAATTCAATCTTTAGCTGGGGATAAGAATTCTCTTTCATCGCGAACACTGCAGAAGCTTGAAAGTGTGTTGTCTGGCGAAATTTCGGGAGCAGATTCCAATGCTTTCTGTCGTCAAGAGGTTCAGTCAGGATTGTGGATTTCGTTGGGGCAAGCTTCGGAAAGAATTCAAAAAAATAAGCTCTCTTCAAATCCTATGGATGCCATCGAAAGAAGATGGGGCTTTAGCGAGTCCTCTTCAGAAAAGGCTCGTCGGTGTCCACAGTATTAAAAAGAACTTTGGCCGTCGGAGCGCTGCTGCTGGCCGTGGCCTTCGGAATTTCCCTAGGGACTTTGCCTCCTCAAGATCAGCCAAAGACGTTGATTTCTAAATCCGCATCTCCCGTGGAACTTGTTCGACCGCAGTCTTTTGGGGAAGAATCTCAGGGGGCGATTCCGATGAGCTTGAAAGAATGTTTAGGGCTTCGCCACTTGCCGCAGACACTGAATCAAATATTTGAAGAGATAGCACCTGATGACCTTCGAGAAAAAGGGGACGTTCGCATCGAGAATTGGATCGGAAAAACTCGACAGGGGCGAGAATTAAGACTTCACTTTCGCTTGAATGATGTGACTGGCAAAAAAGAAGTCCTTCTTTTTACCCATGATCAGGAAGGTTTTCCGAAAGAGCTTTCATTCCCTCGGGAGCTGATGAGCTTCGAAGAGAAGATGACCTGGTACCAGCGCGAGGCAGTCTCGGTTTCTATCGAAAAACGACAAAGCTTTGGCGAAGACGGGCAGTCTTTCGATTGGACGGAAAGAGATGGGGTCATCACTCAAATGGAAGTGGTGGGTTCCAATTCTGTCTTATCCTGCTCTACTGGACTTGAGTCTTGCGTTTGTAAGCAATTCAACTGAATTGTCTGCCAGTGTTGAATCGGAGACTTCTGCAGCCAAGACAGAGGATCCAAAAGAGAGAGAGCCGCTTGCCAGCATTGGGGGGATGTTACAGTTGTAGACCACTCAGGAACGCTCACTTCAGTTGTCTGAATGCGGTCTACTCCTTTAAAGAGGAGCGAAGCGATGAGAAAGAGACTCACTCCGGCAATCATCACAAAGGTCAAAGCCGCAAGACCAGCACCCCACAAAATCTTTTTGCGAGTGGAAGCCGATAAACCTTGGTACTTTTCGATCATTTTCAAAAGGGCATGTTTTTTCATAGGTCTCAAAGTACTCCATCTGTTCTTAACTTGAAATTAGATTAAAACAAGACATATGCTCTATTCAAACGATACTTCCAGAGAAAGAACTTTGCCCCTGGCTCAGCCTTATGACATCCTAGATGAGAGGGAGTTCGTTGATGAAGGGCCATATTCTCATTGTTGAAGATGAAGTTGATTTGAGAGAAATCTTGGCAAGTCTGCTCGAGGAGCATGCCGATCAGCTCCTACAAGTCGGAGATGGTGTAGAGGCTCTTGAAATCATAAAAAACAACAGGGTCCATGCCATTCTGACGGATATCAATATGCCGAAGAAGACCGGCCTCCAATTTTTAGCTGAAATTCGTAAGGCAGGTATTGAGATCCCAGTTGTGATCATGTCAGGGTATGGGGACCGCGTGAATACCATCGAGGCTCTCCGGCTGGGCGCTTTAGACTTTTTTGATAAACCTGTGCGAGAAACCGTTCTGGTCGAAGTCATGCAAAGAGCTTTGAAAATAGGTCTCGGCTATGAGCATTTGAAATCCCAATTAGAAATTCTTTCAAAGCGAGGGGAGCAGAGCCCTCAGAGCCTCCAGAATTGGTTCGACGCGAAGAAGAGTCTTTATGAGATGGTCGTCGATCAAGAATCTTGGAACAAAAAGAACAAATAGCTCCTGTTTGGTGTCACTTTGTCTTGGCCTCCTTTGTGGATAAGAGGAATCCCGAGGGCGCGCACATTGGTTGCGGGCCCAGAAGGAAACCACTTTCGGAGGAACTCATGAATCATCTCAAGAACATTTTATTCTCAATTTGTAGTCTGACTCTTTGTTCAGAAGTCCTTTATGCCCAACACCAACCCCTACCCATCACGCGTGAGATGTGCCGAGGCGGACTCAGTCAGCTGGATCCGAGCATCACCCCAGAGAGAGCTCGCGAAATTGAAAGAAGGTGCGCGGAAGCCGCTCAAGCCAGCGCCCGCATCGAAGTCAGAGCTTCTGGCGTTGATAGCTGGGATTGTGAACGTCAGGCTCTCGCGAGAGCTCGCTCTGCAGAATTTCGTTTAGTGAGAGATTGTGAGCGCAGGGCTGAAGGCTTGCATCGCTGTGAAGTCGTTCGTCATCGCATGATCGACTATGGTTCACCCATCTACGACGTGGTCGGAATTGGAAGATACGATGAAAGAAAATCCAATGAAGGCACTTGCCGAACAACAGCAGCCCACCGAGCAGAGCGGGAAGCTCTCAGAAACTGCCAAGAAGAATTGGGTGTGAATTGTTTGATCTCGAGATCAGGACAGACCACAGACTACCGTGTGGAAAGACGTCGGCGCTACGTGATCATGGGACCTAAAGAGGATTTCCATGTCTGCCGAGCCGATGCCAGTGCCTTGCCTCCAGCTCACATCCGCGTGAAATGTTCACTCGAGCTCGAGGCCCGAACGACCCGATTCTAAACCGTATTCCACAAGGCCACTCAAGACTGAGTGAAAGAACTTCTTATCTTTCACTCGGTCAGAACCAAACCGATCTGTAAAAACCCTTCGAATAAAGGGAACATAAGCGGTCCCTCCGGTCAGAAAAACCACATCCACCTGATCATCGATGATTCCTGCAGTCACGAGCGCACGATCCATCGCTGCAAAAACATCAGCTTTCACTTTCGCTGACCACATTTCAAACTCTTGACGGGAAAACACATCTTCAGTTTCCAAATCTGGGTAATCAAACTTAAACTTGGCAGTTTCTTTGTCGGAAAGAGTTTTTTTTGTTCTTTCAATCTCTTCAAAAAACGAAAAAATTTGATTGTCTTCAATCAACGTGAAGAGTCTTTGAATTTGCGAAGCATCTTGGGGACGTAAACTGCATTTTTGAACTTGTTTGATAAAATTGTAGGTCTCGGGTTCCTTTAAGTGGACAATGTGTGCCGGCTTATTAAGTCTTTCCATGATCGGTTTTGGCATTTCTAAAATGTTTTCTGAGAGCGGAAGTTTATAAAGGCTTTTGGCTCCGAAACTTTGATTGAGTCGTTCACTCATAAAGACACTGTCAAGGGCATCTCCGGCGAGGGGGCACCCCTCCACAGATAAAACATCTTTGCTGCGGAAGGAACCCGGTGAAACCCTGAGGACGGTGAAGTCAGAGGTCCCACCACCAAAATCACCAATGAGCAATATTTTGGGTTCGTGAATTTCTTTTCGATACTCCAGTGCTGCAGCCAAAGGTTCCGGAACAAATCTCACTTGTTTAAACCCAGCAAATTCCGCAGCCTTTTTCATTCGGTGCAAAGCGAAGCCTTCCGCTACTTCATCCATGGAATGCCGGGCAGGTCTTCCCAAGATTGCTGAGTCAAAAGTTCTCTGGAAGTGTTTTTCAGATCTCTTTTTTAGCTCTAGTAAAAATGTGCCCACTAAGTTTTCAAGGCTGAGAACCCGCTTACCCACCATGGTGCCTAAATAGTTTTGGTTCGGGAGATGAGACTTGAAAGATCGAAAGAGACGGCCTTCCATATCTTGCTCAATATAGGCTTTAATCGCTTCTGCGCCATAGAAGCAGTTCTCCCCATCCGGAAAATAAAGAAGAGTTCTCATCAGAGTCGGATCCGGCGACAAAGGGTCAATGGGGATCGCTTCGTGGGGCTTGCCATCAACCACAGCCCCAACAAGGCTGTGACTTGTACCAAAATCTATCGCAAGAGTGTCTTGAGTCATCTCAAAAGAATAATGTGAAGAAAGAAATGTCTCAAGCTGAGAAAGCAGAGAAGAATTTCTAGGGATATTTCTGGACCTGTGAGATCCTATTTTCCGCTGAGTTATCTAGAAGCTCAGTTCTGCAGAGGTAGGTCTCTGCAAATTTTCGGAGGTAGAGATGTTCCTGAGAGTCAAAACTGACCCTTCTTCTCGCGAGATTCGTGGCCAAGGGAAGAGGAGAGCGCCGCCTTAGCTGACTTCAGCCATAGGGCCTTAAATGTGGTCCCAACCTGAATAGCAAATCAAAAAAACAATAAAGCCCATCCTTATCCGGATTGGGCTTTTTCTTTTGTGCTGAAGCTCATATTGACCTTGTCCCTGGAAATCGTAAATCTGTGGGTCTGACAAGGAGCGTTCTCATGGATAATTTAGTACAGAAAATTGAAAAACCAGTCGTCTTGCTATCCATTCAAATCATGAGCCTTTACCTTTGGTTTCTTGCAGGCTTTGCGAAGCTGACCAAGGACGGAGCTCTTGACGGTTTTTCAAAACGCTTTGAAGGATCGGGGTTAGACACTTTGCCTGGAGGAATGGCTCTTCAGTTCTATGGCATCGCCATCATTGAATTGGTCATTGCCGCATTTTTTGCCATTTCATTGCTGCAGCTTGAGTTTAAGAAGTCCTCTCAGCCCTGGCTGCGGCTCGGTCTTTTGGGCGCTATGTTGATCCTCGTGATTCTTGGTTTTGGTCTTCGCTTTGTCGGCGACAACCCAGGCTTCGCAAACATCTATTTCTATTTGGGTGCGACCTTTGTATTCTTTTTTATTGTGAAGCAGTACGAGAGAAAGAATCTCTAGTTAGAACTTGGTCCATCTGTTCTTTCAGTCTTGCGGGATTTCGAATGACAATCCCGCTGGCCTCTTGAGCGGAGGATCTTCGCTCTAGAGCTCCTTTGGAATCCATCACTCGCGCCGAGGACACTTTGCCATTCAACTGATCTTGATAGAGCCCGGTCTCAGTGAGATGGCGAATGAGGGCCCGGGGTTGGCGCCGGAAGCTCGGTTCTTTGAGGAGAACTTGCAGAGCCACTTTCGTCACGAGTGCTGTGGCTTGGGAAGTGCCTGTCATGAGGCCTTTTTGATTTTGCGGAAGGGTACTCAGAACATTTTCCCCAAGAGCTGCTAAGTGCACATGATTCGCTCCGAAGTTTGAGCTTCTTAAAATTTCATGTCGAGCATTGACTGAAGCCACGGAGAGGATATTGGAAAATCCATAGCTGGCCGGATAAAAACCCCACCGATCGATACTTCGACTTTCATTCCCGGCGGCCGCAATAAAGAGAATATTCTTCTCTGAGATTTTTCCCATCAAAGCACGCTCAAGAGATGAAGGAATTGGTCCGCCGCCCGAAAAGTTAATCACATCTACATCCAGCTCGAGAGCTCTCTCAAAGCAGCGAAGAAGATTTTTGAGATTTTCTTCTCCCGAAGCTTTCTCGTTGTAATACTTGAGGGAAATGTACTGAATCTGTGAGATGTCCTCATAGATGAGGCCTGTGATATGTGTCCCATGGCCGTGTTCATCTTGGGTCGAGCCCGGTTTTTGAAAGCAGCTTTCAGTCTGCACTTTGGGAAATGCTTTGCTGTCGACTCCGGTGTCGATGATGGCGACCTTGAGGTTCTGTGCCCAAGCAGCGAATGGTAAGACGAAAAATAAGCTCCATGTTTTCATCGCAGTTTCTCCGCATTAATTTGTGCCGTCGTCCAGGAAGTGATTTCTCCGGATTCAGAGCTAATTTCAAAAATGACTTGTTGTTTAGCTAAGGTGGCGACAATTTTCTCAAGAATCCAATCAGAAGAATCTGTGACTTGTTTGTAGTAATAGATTTCGGTTCTCTTCAACGGAATATTTTTCTGGCAAAGCTTCTCACTCTGGGTTTCTGTGATCAAGCGACGACCTTTCTTTTTGGATTGAGATCGAAGAGTGATCCGGCATCCTGTTGAATCCTTCAATTCTGTGAGCTGACCAAGAGAGTTGTAAGAAAAGACAAAGTCTTTCAGAGGAGACTTCGCGCGGATGAGGTTGCCTTCACGGTTATAAGTGAAAGTCCATTTTTCGAGGGCACCGATTTCATTGAGAGTGAGGATCTCCCGGGGGGAGGGATTCTGCGAGTTCCAGCCTGAGAGGGAAGAGTACCGAAGGCTCCGCCCTGAGGGTGTTTTCAATTCAGCTTCCAAGCTCTGTTTTTGAAGATTCACTTCAAATTGAGCATGAACTGTGTGGGTAGAAAAGATCATAAGAGTGACTAAGGTTTTTAGAGGTGTGAAGAAGTTTTTCATACTCCTTCACGAGAGCAAGCTCAGGACCAGGGGTTATATTCGAACTGAGTGACGAGCCCCAGTTCATTTGGAGATAACTTAGACAGCTGTCGAATTTAAAATAACGGTGGTAGTTTTAAGCGACGGACTCGTGAATATGCGGAGCCAGCGTATATTTGTCGCGCCCTGTTTTCTTAGCTTCATAGAGAGCTTCATCCGCCCGCTTCAGCCACTTTTCTGGAGTCTCGTGAGGGAGCAACTGCGCGATGCCCACAGAGGCTGTGAAGGAGATAGTCTCTCCATCTTGAATAAATTTTTCGAGGCGAATTTTCTTCAGGAGCTCTTCTGTCTTTTTAACGGCATGGCCAATATTAAAGTCAGGCAGAATGACGACAAATTCTTCCCCGCCGATACGAGCCACAAAATCCATATCCCGATTAAAATGGGATTTCAGAATTTTGACGAACTCAATCAGAATAAAGTCACCTACGGCATGTCCATAGGTATCATTGATCTTTTTAAAGAAATCGATATCCAGCGCCAGCATTGTGGCTTGCTTTCCATAAAGCCCCACCATGTGGCTCACTTGCTTGACCTTTTCATCGAACGCTTTACGATTGGCGGCTTTCGTCAAATGATCTTCTTGAGCTTTTTGGCTCACGTCCACAAGCTGTCGTTTCACTTTGTCGAGATTGGACTTGAAACTTTCAAGTCGCTTTGTTTTCTTTTCATCGCGACGAGTTTGGTACTCGACATAAGAGTCAATAAATAGACGAGCCTGATTTTTAAGATCCACAATGGAGTTCGCTTCCACGGCATCTTTCAGCTGTTCCAGTTTTTGCTGGATTTGATAGTCCGACTGCTCTTGGTCACCGAGCTCATCGGCCAGTTGATCGACGAATTCCCAAATGATGGTTCGAAAGTCATCGAACGTCTTTTGGACATGAGAGAACTCATCAATTCTGTATCTTTCAAAATGTTGACGGAAGCGAAAGAGAATTTTTTCCTGCTGAGCTTCGTTGCCCTCCAAAAGATTTCTCGCAAAAGTATCAAATACATCCCGAGATTTACGCACGGGGTGCTGATCCATATCAAAAATATGCTTACTGTAGACATCCATGACAAATAACAAAGTGGCCATTTCTTCAGACAGTTGAGTGGAGGGGGGTGAAAAGTCTGAAGGTGTCTGGTATCCAGGTTCTGATTTTGACCAGTTGATTTGCTCGACCAGTTTTTGCATCCATTTTTTCAAGCAAGGACCTCCAGAGTCTGACAGTTGACTATCGGTTGAATAAGTCTTTGATTGAACTGTCTTTGGTCGAGTTCGATGATTCACTATGAGTAAATGGTTCACGATTTCAATACTGGCTATGGTTTTTTCTTTGGGATGCTCTTCGCGGAACTATAAAGGTCCGGTTTCTGATCACTTTGACGTGGAGAAGTTCTCCAACCAAGGGATCCGAAATGAAAAGAGCCTTTGGACAGTTCTTAAGTGGCAGCTGAACCGTGATGAAGTGCCATGGCCTGAAAGTGTTGAAAATAAAGTTGCTTATCAACCAACTCCAGATCCAGATCCCAATAAAGTGTATGTGACATTTGTGAATCATTCGACTTTTCTGATTCAGTGGCGGGGTTTTAATATTCTGACGGATCCTGTCTGGGCCGAACGAACCAGTCCTGTCAGTTTTGCTGGGCCCAAGCGCGTGAGGCCGCCGGGAATTCCCTTTGAACAACTTCCGCCCATTGATTTGGTCGTGGTCACCCACAATCACTATGACCATTTGGATGTGGAGACTCTCAAGAATTTAAATCAAAAGTTCAGTTCTGAGTTTCGAGTGGCGCTGGGAGATGGGGCCCTCATGAAGAAAAATGGAATTGTAAAAGTGAAAGAAATGGATTGGTTTCAATCCGAAGATTTTCAAAAAGGAACAGAGACTTTGGCGGTCACTTTTGTGCCGGCTCATCACTGGTCCGGTCGCGGCCTGAATGATCGTTTTCTCAGCCTGTGGGGGGCCTATGTTTTTTCGAGTCGTGGAAAACATATTTTTTACGGAGGAGACACAGGCTACTCGTCTCACTTTTTAAGAATTAAAGAAAGATTCTCAAAATTTGAACTCGCCTTCTTACCCATCGGCGCCTATGAGCCGCGATGGTTTATGAAAGAACATCACATGAATCCCGAGGAGGCGGTTCAGGCGTGGAAAGATATCGGAGGGCCTCCGACTTTGGGGATGCACTTTGGGACTTTTCCTTTGACCGATGAAGGACTTGAGGACCCGAGAAAAGATTTGGAAATAGCCAAACAAAAGCACGGCCTCGCCGCAGACGCCTTTATTGCCCCAGATGAGGGGAAGACGTATCAATACCAAATAGCTCCCTGATCTGGTCCCAACGGGAATTGCTTGGGGCTTGTATCTTTAACTCACCAATATTTAGCCGGTCTGCTCTGAGAAGTAAGCCGGGTATTCCGAGTTTTTCCCGAAAAAAACGATTATGGTGTGAGTCCCCATGATAACGATCCCCAATCATCGGATGTGACATTCGATTCAAGTGCCGCCGAATCTGATGGTAACGGCCCGTGCGAGGCATTGCGCTGAGAAGAGAGTACCTGGCTGAGGAAAATTTTTTTCCGACAGCTTGGGGGAGCTCCACTTGGGCGATTTTTTTAAACTCTGTCGCGGCCGGCACTAAGTCTCCGGTCGAATCAAGTTCAAGAGGAATTTCACAAACATGAGAGTCCACAAAGTATCCTCGACAAACAGTCACATAATATTTTTCCCAAAAATCACCAAAAAATTGAGGTGAGTATTTCTGGGCAGAAGCTGAGGTTTTCGCAAAAGCTAAGCAGCCGCTCGTTCCCACATCCAATCGATGAAGGGGAAAGAGTTTTATTTTAAGCTGCTCTTCCAGGCGAAAGAGAACAATCAAGTCTCGAGGCACTTTATGAATCTTGTCTTCGGGGGGATGAACAAAAAAGCCGCTCGGTTTATCCACAATGACAAGTTCATCGTTCTCATACAGAACGGGAATGGGCAGTGAAGGATCTGCGTCAAAGTGCGGTTGAAACATAAAAAGGCTTTACCAGAGGCGGGGACTAAGTATCAATAACTCTATGTCAAATCTCAAATATTTTAAGGGTTCGCTGTGGGTCACGTTTTTTGGTCTGATTCTTTCTGCGGGCGTTGGGTTCTATTATGGTGGAACTTCTGCTTTGGCGCTTCAAGCCCTGTTTCTTTGCTTCGTGCTCTCGGTGCTGGAAGTTTCAATCTCTTTCGATAATGCCGTGGTGAATGCAACAGTCTTAAGAAACATGACGCCTGTTTGGCAAAAGAGATTTATCACGTGGGGAATTCTCATCGCTGTTTTTGGCATGCGTTTGGTCTTTCCGTTGCTTATTGTCGCCGTGGTCGCTCACTTGGGACCGATTGAAGCTTTGAAATTAGCGGCTCTGGAACCTCAGAAGTATGCTGAAATTATGATCAGCGTTCATCACGAAGTCGCAGCTTATGGCGGAAGCTTCCTCATGCTTGTTGCGCTCAAATACTTTTTTAACCACGAAAAGGATATTCACTGGATTCAAGTGATCGAAAGACCCCTTTCTCAACTGGGTCGACTCGAAGCTATTGAAGTGGGGCTCGTCCTTGTTTTTCTTTATCTGATGAGTTTGGAGCTTCCTGCGCTGGAGCAAAATAGTTTCTTAGTCGCAGGGATTTTTGGAATCATCACTTTTCTCGCCGTGGAAGGCATTGGAACATTTCTCAAAGTTCCAGAGGGTGGGCAAGTGGACATGGCTAAAGCTTCCATGGGTATGTTTTTGTATCTTGAAGTCCTCGATGCGTCTTTTTCTTTTGACGGCGTCATTGGGGCTTTTGCGATCACTAATAATTTATTTTTGATTGCGATTGGTTTGGGAATTGGTGCGATGTTTGTCCGAAGTCTCACCATCATGATGGTGGAAAAGGGGACTCTTGAAGCTTTCAGGTATTTAGAGCACGGGGCTTTCTGGGCGGTCGGCGCACTGGCCACAATGATGTTTCTCGATGTGGTGATTCATGTTCCTGAATGGATGACGGGACTGATCGGAGCTCTCTTTATTGGTCTTTCGATTTATTCGTCTCATCGCTATCGCCTCGGTGCTGAGACTCAATCTCCTTAGCGACTTTGCCTTGAATTCCCACCCATTCCGGCAAAAAGTAAGCGATGGCGAGAAAAGCAATTGTCACAAACACAAAGAGAACAACAAGTGCGATAATGACTTCCATGGGGGAATCCTTTGGTTTTAAGACCAGTCAAGATCAGTGAAGATCTCGCGAGCCACTTGGTAAGTGTTAGCATAAGCTCTCACGCTCAGGTCAATGGGTTTCGCATAGCCACCCCCGAGGGCGAGGGAGAGGGGTATCTTTTCTTGAGCGGCCATCGTGAGTACCCTGCGATCCCGCTCTTTGAGTCCTTCGAACGTCATGTTCAATTTCCCAAGAAGATCTTCTTTGAGAGGATCGACTCCCATTTGATAAAAGATAAAATCGGGCCGAAACTCCATCACTTGAGGCAGGGCCTGATCGAGGGCCTTCAAAAACTCCTCATCACCTGCCCCATCAGGCAAGCCGATATCCAAAGTCGAAGGGACTTTCTTGAAAGGATAGTTCTTTTCTCCGTGAAGGCTCAGGATAAAGATTCGAGGATCTTGAGATAGAATGCTCGAATTGCCATTTCCTTGATGGACATCCAAATCGATGATGGCAATTCTCTGGCGGTATCCATTCTGCAGCAGGAATCGGCTCGCCACAGCGATATCGTTAAACACACAGTAGCCCTCACCCCGATCAAAATGAGCATGATGTGTGCCCCCAGCCAGATTTCCTGCAAATCCATTTTCTAATGCTGAGAGGGCCGCGCCGAGCGCACCGCCCACCGTGGCGCACGAGCGCTGGAAGAGACCGAGGCTCCAAGGAAAGCCAATACGCTGGATGATTCCCTTTTCCACGGTTCCCTCAGCCATATCTTGGATGTACTTGGGGTCATGAGCGAGGCTCAAGGTCTCGGGCCGTGCCAAGGGGCTTTCCTGGAGGTGATGGGATTGCAGAATTCCTTCGGAAAGAAGCAAATCTCGTAGCATGCGGTATTTGACCATCGGAAAACGATGCCCCTCGGGGAGAGGCAAAGTGTAATGGTCAGAATAAAATACTCGGAGAACTTTCTGCATCTGTGCTCACTTGATCTCAAGAGGAGCCTCTGTTAGAGGTATCCCGCATGGCTTATAATCCCAAAGATCATTACTTCAAAAAAGCGAAAGAGCAAAACTTTGCTGCACGAAGTGTGTTTAAACTTGAAGAAATTGATCAGAAACTGAAATTAATCAAACCAGGAAATCGCATCTTGGATTTGGGTGCAAGCCCCGGGAGCTGGTCTCAATACTGTTCCCAAAAGGTGGGCCCCACGGGCCAAATTCTGGGCGTGGATCTTTCTCCAGTGACGGTGAAACTCGCCAACGCGCAGTTCATCCAAGCCGATTTGCGCGATTTGAATTTGGAGCAAGTGTTTATCGAAAGGGGATTTCCACCGCCTTTTGATTTGGTGATTTCAGATATGGCCCCGAAAACCACGGGGATTCGAGTGACGGATCAGGCTCGCAGCTTCGAGCTTTGTGAGCTCGCGCTTGAGACTGCCAGAAAGTTTTGTAAGCCGCAGGGTCACTTTATCTGTAAACTCTTTCATTCTGATGATTTTCAAAAACTGAAAAAGGACATTCTCGCGTCCTTTGAAAAGTTCGAAGCGATTAAACCCGACAGCACACGGAAGATCAGTAAAGAGATTTTTCTGATCGGGATCAAAAAGAAGTCGTGAAGATATACCTTCAAACATCATCTCTGGTGATCGTTGAAAAACCAGCTGAGGTTCTGTCGGTCCCGGGGCGATTCCCCGAAAA
>JBKCXY010000185.1:0-17120 GCA_046315835.1 Pseudobdellovibrionaceae bacterium
CCCCAGGATACTGGACTTTCAAGACGATCTGTTCATCGGTCGACTTGATTCGCGCCCGATGGACCTGCCCTAAGGACGCAGAGCCAATGGGCTCAAGTTCGATTTCTAAGTCAGAAAGCTTTTCACCGAGCTCTTCTCTGAGAATGGGCTCAATGGCGGCCCACTGCAGAGGGGGAGATTGAAACTGCAAAGCTTTCAAAACCTGATTGGCCTCGGTCGGAAGAAAGTGCTCTCCGTACATGGAGAGCATCTGACCTGCCTTCATGAGGCTTCCTTTGAGTTCCCCCAGTTCGTTCGTGAGATCTTTGGCTTGATTCTGAAGAAACTTCTGCCAAAGGTTGGCCTTCTCTGTATCGTTCTTGAAGAGCGTGCTTAAAGAATGGCCGGCCAAGCTCGTTCCCGTGGAGAGAGTCAATTTGGCAACGCTCAATGAGCGACTCATGACTGAAGATTTGATTTTCTCCAGTTTCTTTGGATTTGAGTTTGAATTTTTCCCTTTATCCGCCATATTTATAGTTTACAATATTTTAAACTTAATTCAATCAGGAAGAGTATGTCGATCACCATCTTTTGGCACCGTCGGGACCTGAGAACTGAAGATAATCGAGGCCTCAGTGAAGCGCTCTCCCATGCTTTACAGGCAGGCACCAAGGTGCGCCCTGTTTTCATTTTTGATCAGAATATTTTGTCCCACCTGGATCCGGATGATACACGAGTGCCCTTTCTTCATTCTCAAGTTGAGACAATGAAAGAGACTTACAAAACCTGGGGCTGTGACTTTGCCGTTTACTATGGAGATCCTGTAGAGATCTTCCAGCGCATCGTCAGTCAGCACCCCGTGAAGTCGGTCTTCACGAATCACGACTACGAACCCTACGCTCGCTCGCGAGATGAAAAAGTGGCGCGCTTTCTGAAATCAAAAGGTGTGGAGTTTCAAAGTTTTAAGGATCAAGTGATTTTTGAAAAAAGCGAAGTCTTGTCAGACAGTGGGAAGCCCTACACTGTCTTTACCCCCTACAAAAAGAAGTGGCTTGCGCAATTGTCCTCCGATCTGCTCAGAGAGCAAACTGTCGAAAAAAAGAAAGCAGCTTTGATGCCTCTGACAACAGCGACGCCATTTCCAAAGCTGCAAGAAATGGGTTTCACCAGAACTTCTTTTGCCTATTATCCACCGCTTAAATTTGATAAAAAAATGTTGCAGCAGTATGGCGAGAAACGGGACTTTCCAGCGCTTCAGAACACGTCACAGTTGGGTTTGCATTTTCGGTTTGGAACTGTCAGTCCCAGAGCGGCCGTCAAAGTCGCTCAGTCCACCAACGATGTTTGGCTCTCAGAGCTCATTTGGCGAGAATTCTTTATGCAAATTCTTTTTCATCATCCACGGGTGGAGAAAGAGTCATTTCGTCTTGAGTATGAAAAGGTCGAGTGGCGAACAGAGGAGAAAGAGTTTCAAAGATGGTGCGAAGGGACGACTGGTTTTCCCATTGTCGATGCAGGAATGCGCCAGCTCAATGAAACGGGATACATGCATAATCGAGTGCGAATGATCGTCGCAAGCTTCCTGACAAAACATCTTCTGATGCATTGGCTGAAAGGGGAGCGCTACTTTGCAAAGAAGCTCCTCGACTTTGATCTTTCGGCCAATAATGGAAATTGGCAGTGGGCGGCTGGCACCGGCTGCGATGCTGCTCCTTATTTCCGAGTCTTTAATCCGGAAGCCCAAACTGAAAAATTTGACGAAAACGAAGAGTACATTCGAAAATGGGTACCTGAGTACAAAACGCTCAGTTATCCTCAGCCGATGGTGGACCACAAAATGGCACGTGATCGAGCGCTCAGAGCATTTGCAAAAGCACTGAAAGGAAAAGAGTCATGAAAGTATTAATTACGGGTGCCACAGGGCTTGTAGGGAAAGAGTTGGGAAAAAAGCTCACAGATGACGGGCATGAGGTGGTTGTCGTTTCTCGGCAAAAAGAAAAGGCTCAACTAGAATGTCCCTTTCCCTGCGAAGTCATTGAAGCGGACTTGCAAAAAGAGGAAATCCCTGCGGAATCTCTGAGAGGAATAGATGCTGTCATTCATCTGATGGGTGAAAATGTAGGTGATGGAAGATGGTCTGATGAAAAGAAAAAGAGAATTTACGATTCTCGCGTCAAGTCGAGTGAGAACCTGATCGAAAGCTTTCGGCGCGCGCCTCCGAAGGTCATGATTTCTGCCAGTGCCGTCGGCTTTTATGGGGACCGTAGTGATGAAGCGCTCTCTGAGGAAAGTTCCGTCGGGGAAGATTTTTTGGCTCAAGTTTGTCAGGATTGGGAGAGAGGTTTCGCAGTGGCTTCGACCAAGCCCGCCTTTTCTCAAGTGCGTTTCCTGAATTTTAGAATCGGAGTTGTGCTTTCAGAAAAAGGCGGAGCCTTACCGAAGATGATTCCGCCTTTCCGTGTGGGGCTCGGGGGAGCGCTCGGAAAAGGTCAGCAGTGGATGAGCTGGATTCATCTGACCGATCTTGTGGAATTGTTTTGCTGGGCTTTGAAGAATGAAACTATGGTGGGGCCCGTGAATGCAGTGGCTCCAGAATCCGTGACAAATCGGACCTTCAGTGAAGAGCTCGCTAAGCAATTTGGAAAGAAGCTGGGGCCTTCAGTGCCGGCACTGGGACTCAAACTTGTACTGGGTGAAATGAGTTGGATTCTTCTCGCATCTCAAAACGTTCAGCCACGAAAAATAACTAAAGCTGGATTCAAGTTTCAGTTTGCGACTTTAACGGAAGCTCTTTCTGACTTGACCAAAGATATGAAAAACGGGGAGTTTCTTTTTACTGCGGAACAGTGGCTGCCTTTTGAGCGAAAGAAAGTCTTTCCCTATTTTGCCGAGGCGAGAAATTTGGAAAAAATCACTCCTCCGCTCTTGAATTTTCACATCAAAAAAGTTTCGACACCTGAAATCCAAAAAGGAACTCTGATTGACTACCGTCTTAAAATTCATGGGATCCCCATCGCCTGGCGAACTTTGATCGAGCGCTGGAATCCAGATCTTGAATTTGTCGATACTCAGCTGAAAGGTCCTTACAGCCTGTGGCACCACACTCACACTTTCACCGATCTGAAAGGGGGAACCCTCATGATTGACCGAGTGAAGTACAAGTTACCCTTTGGATTTCTGGGGTGGGTTGTGGCCGGCTGGATGGTAGAAAAAGATGTGAAAAATATTTTTGCCTATCGTCGCCAAATCGTCGCCAAAGAGAGATTCTAGCAATATGGCTGAAGAAGCTCTTCCACAACATCAAGGCGATAAAGCTTCTTGAGGCCTTGCCAGCCAGGGGCTGGATTGACTTCTAAAATTTTCACTCCATTTCGAGTTCGCAGCAGGTCCACGCCCGCATACTGAAGTCCAAATATTTGGGTTGCTTGCAGGGTAATATCGATTTCTTTCACCGAGAGCTTGGCTTTGCTGATTTTTCCACCTTGATGCAAGTTTGATCGGTAAGAGCCTTTGGCGGGTGTTCGCACCATGGCCCCAAGAATTTCGCCCTGACAAACAAAGACCCTGACATCTTGGCCCTTGGTTTCGGTGGCAAATTTTTGCACGAAAGCAGACGCTTGGGTGGTTCTTTGAAAATCTCGCCAAGAAAGAAATTCCTCTTTGCTTCGGGTGCGTCCTAAACCAAATCCTTGAGAGCTTTGATTGAGCTTTTGAATGAGGTCTTTGGCTTTCACTTGGTTCCAGGTGGTCTGTGAAGTTTCTTGTTCGCTGGGCCAGTAGGATTCGGGAATCGGGAGCCCATGGGACGCCAGCGTTTGCAGAGCTTCAAATTTCAAACTGCATTGACGAATGCTCGAGGGGGAGTTCACCACTTTTACACCTTGAGCTTCAAAGTGGAGGGCGGCTCTGAGTCCAGATTCAAAGCTGAGCAGCCCGAGTCTCGGCAGCACAAGATCTGCTTCCACAGGCTTTTTCTCGAACAGAACTTCCGCAGTTTTTTTGATTTGCAGAGAAAGTGATCTGGGGTCGATGACTCTGAGGCTCACCTTGTGCTTTCCGGCCCAGGTTTTAAAGTCTTTTGTCGAGTCCGCTTGGTCTGTGGATGAAAGAATCAAGAGCTTCATATATCCTACCCTAGTATGGCTAAAGCGGTGGTGCAATTGGAATCCCAAGATCGAATCGAAGTTCTGGCAAATCAAAAATTGTCAGTGAAGGGCTGTCATGAACTCCGAGATTTGATTCTTGGTTTTAAATCAAATCATGGGGACCAGTGGAAAACCTGGCCACCCCCTCAAGGTCAGACTCATTCAGAAATTCTGCTTCGTCAATTTCTGTTGGAGCAGCGGGGGGAGTGGAATCCTCCCTACACCCATGAAGAGATCTGTCATTGTCGGGCTGTGCCGACTCGGGAAGTAGAAAAAGCCATCATCATGGGAGCTCATACCACTCAGAAAGTTTCTCGGTGGACGAGCGCAAGTACAGCTTGTGGAACGTGCCGTCCTGACGTGGAAAAAATGATTTCTTACTTTTTGAGTTCGGGGACTTTATCGGGAAACGAGCCCGTTTCTAAATAGTGATCTAAAAAGGGCTGAAGTTTTCTGCGGCAAGATCCTCCGCAAGGCCCAACGCCGGCCGTGGTGCAATCAAAAATCTTGTTCATTGTATCGCAGCCTTCTCGAATGGCTTTTTCAATGGTCTCTCGCGAGACATTGTTGCATCGACAGATGATTTCAGATTTCTTTTGTTTCCCCATAATCACTTTCAACGTGGAGTTTTATTTCGTCTCTCTGTTGTTGAGTTTTGCACTGAGTTCTTTGATCACATTGGCCTTGAGCGTGGGATAGGGAGATTGCACAAATGCTCCTGCGGCATAAAGATGACCACCGCCGCCAAGATTTTCTGCGGCACTGAGGACTTCAATTTTTCCTTTGCTGCGAAAACTCACTTTGTAGGAATCCGGCGAGTCCTCTCGGAACAGAGCTGCCGCTTCGAGCGTATCAATCGTCATCAGCATATCGATCACGTCTCGAGACTCATCAGGCTCTAAGCCAAAGGAAAGCAAGTCATGGTCACTCAACCTGAGCACGGCCAATTGACCTTCACAAAAGTATTCAATTTCAGCCAGAGCTTTGGCAAGAAAGGCCATTTTCTGCACCGTTTGATGGCCAAAAAGATGGCGGTGGATTTCTTCAATTCCAATGTCGAATTGGAGAAGTTCAGCCGCAATCAAATGAGAGTTCGGTGAGTTGCGAATAAAGCGATACAACTGAGTATCGAATGTGATTGAAGTGTAAAGCGCTCTTGCCGCTTCTTTGTTCATGGGATACTGGAGCTCTTTGATGAGACGGTAGGCAAGCTCCCCGGTGCTGGCCGCAGTCACATCGATCCAGGACCCCACGGAGGGTTGGGGGCCTTTTTTGAGGAGGGGATGGTGGTCCACGAACGCGACCCGAGAAACTCTCTTTTTCAGCTGGCTGAAAAGAGGTTCGACCAGGCGCTCATCATTGGTATCAAAGATCAGAGCAAGATCTGCCCCGGTAAAGTCTGCTTTTTCCTCAAAGTATTGGATGTGGTCATCGGGATGTAAGAAGCGGTATTTTTTGGGGGTCGCATCGACGTTGATAATTCTCACATCTTTGCCGGCAGCCTTGAGAGTGTGGTAAAGCCCCAGTTGCGCCCCCAGGCCATCGCCATCGCACTGGCGGTGGGTCGAAAGAATCAGAGAACGGGCATTATTGATTTGGTCGGCAACTTCTTTAATCACAGCAGTTGATCACCCTTCGAGGTCAAAAGAAGATTCTAATCCGAGATTTCAAAGCCTTGCAGGGGGAGAGGTGCCTTTCTAGACTTTGTTCTTCCTAAGTAATGCGGCGCATTGCTTTCAACTTCACAGCATGGACGCATTGCTAAGCCTCTGGTATCACTGTCTCTTTAAACAGGAGGTCCTGTGAGCACAGCTCTGGAAAAAACACCAATGACGGTCCATGGCAAGGCTTTGTTAGAGTCTGAGTTGAAGCGTTTGATCCATGAAGAACGACCAGCTGTGATTCGTGCTATTGAAGAGGCGCGAGCTCAGGGCGATATCAGTGAAAATGCTGAATATGATGCGGCCAAAGAGCGCCAGGCCATGATTGAAGGTCGAATTGCTGAGCTTCAAGCGAAGATTGCCTCGGCGGAAGTTTTCGAGCCCTCAGAAATTAGGTCTGATCGAATCGTTTTTGGGGCCACAGTGACCATGCAGGACTTGGAAGATGATTCTAAAGTCACCTACATGATCGTGGGTGTGGACGAAGCCGATGTGAAAGCGGGAAAGATTTCAATCATGTCTCCGATTGCGCGAGCAATGATTGGCAAAAAAGTTGGGGAAGTGGTCACTGTTCATTCACCCAAAGGCGACAAAGAATACGAGATCATTCAGTTCCAATACAAATAAATGTCAAAAAAGAATCAGTCTCAGGGTCATCGCGGTCAATCAGAATTCGTCGCTGAGCAGTCGGGGCTCTTTTGGAGCACTTTCGGGATCTTAATTGCGTTGGTGATTAGCCTCACCGTCAAGTCGATGATGGCTCCCCAAAGAATCAAAGCTCGCATCGATGAAGCGGCTAGAAACATCCATCGTGATCTTCAAGTCAGTGTGGGAGAAGCTTCGATCTCATTAGCGGATGGGTTTGTTCCTGAGCTCGCCATTCATGTTCGTAACGTGCGTCTTGAGACTCAGAAAGAGTGCTGGGGTGGAGCTGTTGCTGAGATTGATGAAATGAAGCTCCCCTTACGATTCTTTGATCTTTTGTCAGGGGTTGTTCGTTTTGAAGAATTGAATGTGGGAGAAGTGAATCTTTCCCTCAAATCACCCTTGAAGAAGTGTGAAGGAGCGCCGGCAACAACATCGAGTGTGAATACTGAGACCGCAGTCGCTGAACCAAAACTCAAAGCTGACACTCCAGTGAAAGATGCTCTCATCGACGAAGTGTCTATCAAGCGCCTGCGGGTCACCTATTTGCCTTTGGCTCTCACTTCTTTTGAACTCTCCAATTTGAGTGTTCAAGTTCTTAATCATAGTCCTCTCGAGCTACGTCTTTTAAGCCAAGTGAATCTTTTTGGAGAGACACTTTCTGGGGATTACGCATCGTTTGGAGATCTGCAATTGACCATTTTAGAAAAGAAAAAAATTGAAGGCCAGATTTCCGGAGTTTGGAGAGAAGGCCAGTACAAGCTGGCTGTGACTGTGGATCTTGAGAAGAGTTTATCCCAAGCTTCTATCGAAGCTCAGCACCTTTCTTTGAGGCAAATATTTCCATTGCTTCGTAAATATAATTTAATGCATCAAGATTTTGATCCTTTGCAGAGTTGGCTTTCTGTGAAAGCGGAAGTCTTGGGTCCTAGCGAGGACTTTTCAAAATGGAAAGGTCAGGTTCAAAAATTACGCTTAGAGGGTGATCTTGGAGTGATTGAAACTCAGCCGATTGAAATTCATTCGCTGAATCCCGTGAAGACATCTGCCGTCGATATTCAATTAAAGCCTTTGATGATGGACTCCTTGGTGGCGATGGTGAGAGGAGGCAAGAAGCCTCAATTTCTAGGCAGCTTGGGACAGTTGACGGGGTCTGGTCGCTTTCTTAATGAGAATGA
The DNA here is from genome assembly GCA_046315835.1 of Pseudobdellovibrionaceae bacterium. Classification (GTDB taxonomy): domain Bacteria; phylum Bdellovibrionota; class Bdellovibrionia; order Bdellovibrionales; family Bdellovibrionaceae; genus JAJTIC01. Next base: position 7,609 of record JBKCXY010000185.1, read on the forward strand.
TCTTGAGTTGACGGGTGATCATTCGGGCCTTGAATTTCTTTTTTCAAATCGTGGAGTCCGAAAAACCCAGACAATCAGTTTGTTCTCGGGTGACCTGTCACTCAAAGGAGATCTTTGGAAACTCAAGATCCAGCGAGTGCGGCCCCTTGAAGGAATTTTTGATGGCATTGTTCAAGTTGAAGCCGATCGAGAGTGGACAGATGTTCGCGTCAAAGCAGATGTTAGGGAAGTCATCCTTTCTCAGGAGATCCAAAAATTAATGACAGTGGGTGGGCATTTGGGCCCCATGGATGGCGAGTTCAATGTGCAATTGGAGAAAGGGCTCCTCAAGAGTCTCCAAGCTGAAGCGCGGTGGGATGATCTTCGCATGGAAGGTCTTGAGTTGGGGCGTGTTTACCTGGTTGGTCAAGGAAATCAGGATAAAATGTCGTTTCAAATTCGTACTCGGGGGGTGAGCTTGTCCGATCAAAGCTCTTATTTGAAAGCGATCGATCCTGCTCTTCACAAATTTTTTGTTGGTAAGTACTTTGAAGCAGGGAGTTTTACTTTGGCTTGGGAAACCCCTCGGATTTTACAATGGTCGGGAGCAAGACTCAGTAGTGCGAGCACGGTGATAGAGTCTCAAGGGCAAATTGGGGAGCAAGGAGATCTTTTGGGACAGCTCCGATTCCGCGAGAGAGGACTTTCCCAACTTTGGAAGATCGAAGGGCAAAAGGATCGCCCACTTTGGATGAAGCAATGATTTCAGATTGGGTCCTTCGCACAGCTTCCTTTGAGGCTTGGCCAGACACGAGTTTTCAGCTTCCGCCCATGCAGGCCCATCGGGGGTATTGGCTGGGAGGCGCTCGGGAAAATACGCTGTCTGCCCTTATTCACGCAAAAAAGGTCGGGGCTCAGATGAGTGAATTTGATGTGCGGATGACGCGAGATCAGATTCCGGTGCTCTTTCATGATAAAGACCTTGTTCGAACAACCGGGGAACATCTTTTTCTTGAGGATCTCAGTCTCCAAGAACTGAAAAACCGATGTGAGATAGATACTCTCGAGGAAGCTCTGCTTAATCGCGGGGTTCCTGATTATCTCAATATCGAGATCAAGTCTGACAAGGCCGCTAACGAAGCGATTGAGCGAAAAGTGACTCAAGTCATTCAAAAAACGAAAGCACATCGCCGGGTGATGTTTTCAAGCTTTAATCCAGTGTCGATCTGGAAACTCAGTCAGTATCTTCCACAAGTTCCTCGAGCGCTGCTTGTGACGAATGAGAATCACCCAGCCAATCAAATTTGGCTCAAAGAAATGTGGACTCTCCCATTTTTGAAAGTGCATCTTATCCATTATGACCAATCCATGCTGGAGGAAGGATATCTTGCAAAAATTCAGGAGCTTCGAATTCCGTTTGCTGTTTGGACGGTGAATACCAAGGAAGCGATTGATCGATTTTTGTCGGCAGGAGCCAAGAGTATCATCACGGACACTCTTGGTTTGAAAGAAACAATTACTGACTGATTTCTACAGGGACGGGCTCTGGAAGGTCCATGGTGGATTCATCCGCAGGGCCCGCTTGAGCTGCCGGTTTTAATTCCACTGTCATTTCGGCCTCGCGGATTTCCTGAGACAGAGACATCACTGGGCTTTCTGATTGAGTCACCAAGTCAGTTTTCATTTTTGTTTTGGCTGATTTCTTCTGAGGCTTTGCTTTGACCGCGGGGTCTGTGTTCTGTTTTTTAACTTGCGAACTGAGCGACTTGATTTCCTCTTCGTATTTGTTCTTCAAAGCTTTCAATTGATCTTGATACTCTTTACGAAGTCTTTCAATTTCCGCGTTGCGATTGTCTGTCACACAAGTGCGATAAGTCTCAGCCGCAACTTCTTTCGCCTTGATTCTGCAAACAGCTTCAAATTCTTGAGTTTTTGAACTGCTCACCTGGGGTGTGTTCGCAAAAGCCATCATGGAAGCCGTCAAAGTCAGAAGTGTTGTGATTATTTTCATAGAGTCCTCCGAGCCAGAAAGTATTCAATTCCAGGGCCGGGGCTTTGAGGAGTCAGATGGAAATAATGGGACTTGAGGCCCAGGTGTTTGTAAAAAACACCTGGAGTGACTGCAAAATGGTAACTGACTCAAAATCCTGTCCCTGGTCTCTGCGACCGCCTCAATGGAGCCAACGTTGACTTACGAAATCTGCGTGTTCGTTGGTGATTTCTGTTTCTTGTAAAACAAGAAACAGAAATTCCGTCCGATTTCCTTTTTTTTTCTCTATTGAGTTAGGTAGTTAGAGGACGGCGTTCTGCTGAAGGGACAGGATTCTGAGTCAGTTATTGCAAATTAGCGGCGGATAGCTTTGGGGTCGATGGCATCTTGAAGACCATCACCTAAGTAGTTAAAGCTCAAGGTCACGGCCAAAATCAAAAGACCTGGCAGGATCGCCAAGAACGGAGCTTCTTGGATCAGATCTTGAGCATTGAAAAGCATATTGCCCCAGCTCGGTGTGGGGGGCTGCACGCCCAATCCTAAGAAGGACATCGCGGCTTCAAACAGAATCGAATCGCCGACTTTGAGGGTGACTGAAACCAAGATCACGGAAATCACATTGGGGAAAAGATGGCGGACGATGATCGTCGAATCTTTCGCGCCTAAAGTTTTAGCTGCCAAAATAAACTCGCGCTCTTTCAGAGAAAGAATACTCCCGCGAACCAGTCGTGCGGTGGTCATCCATGAAAAAATCAAAAGAATAAGGACCAGCTTGATGATCGCTTCATTTTCAAGCGTGAATGAGAGCAAGGCATTGCTTGAGTACACGTCTTCAGAGACGCCCATTTTTTCTAGAACATCCCGGCCTTTAATTGCAGCCATTAAAATCAACAAAGGAATCGTGGGTAAAGACAGCAGCGAATCGGTGATTCTCATGAGTGCTGCATCGACAAAGCCGCCATAAAATCCAGCGATGGAACCCACGATCAGTCCCAAAAGAGTCGCCATGATGGCGACCACCACGCCGATACCAAGAGAAACTCGAGTTCCATAGATCAGGCGGATAAACACATCACGGCCCGTGTCGTCGGTGCCAAGTAAATGGTAAGTTTCAAAAGAATCCAAAACTTTTTCAAACTTCTTTCCCTCAGGAATTTGTAAAGACTGAACAGCGGCTCTGGCCTGAGAAGTTTCTAAGAAAGCTAAGTCGTAAAGAGCATCTTCTTCACGAAGACTTTGAACCAATTGTTTTTCCAAGAGAGCTTTTCTAAGAACTTCCGCGGCTTGAGGTTCTCTGTTTTCAAAGTTGAGAATTGCTTCTTCCTTCTGAGAAGACCCCAGCGGGGCAACGGTCCCAGGCTTTTGGTATCTGGCCAAGGGATTTTGGCGATTGGGATCAAGGCCAGTCACTGCAGAAATCACGGGAGCTAAAATCGCAATCGTCACAAAGAACAAAATCGTGATCAGGCCGACCACCGCCATTTTATGCTGAAGGAACTGATTGAAAACAATTTTCCACATGGGAAGGTATTGTTCGAGAGCTTGAATTTCTTTTTGCGTCAGTTGTTTTTCGCTCATTGCAGTCGTCCTTATTTATAAGAAATTCGCGGATCAGCGACACCATAGAGGATATCGGCAATCAAATTCATGATGAGAACCATCGAGACACTGATCACAAAGCTCACCATGGCCACATTGAAGTCATTGCCCGTAATCGAGTCATAGACCAGCTTCCCAACCCCTTGGTAGGCAAACACCGTTTCAGTGATGATCGCTCCAGAGAAGACACCACTGAATGAAAGAGCGATAATTGTGATCAGAGGAATGAGTGCATTTCGAAATCCATGTTTCCAAACGATGGCCAATCGAGGGAGGCCTTTGGCTTTTGCTGTGCGAATATAATCGTTTCTCATCGCGTCCATCATGGAAGCGCGAACAAATCGTAAGAAGGAACCAATGCTGAGGTAAGCCAAAGACAAAGTGGGCAAGATCAGATATTTCATGCGATCAAGACCACCATCGAGAATGCCAGAGGGTTCAAAACCAATCGTGCTGGTGCCTCCCGCGGGCAGCCATCCCAAAGTCACCGAGAAAATGATGATGAGGACAATCGCCAGCCAAAACGACGGCATTGAAATTCCAGCAAATGCAAAAAAGTTCACCGTGTAGTCAAGTTTTGAGCCAGCTCGAAGAGCACAAAGAACTCCGAGCGGGACTGCAATCAAGATCGCCAGGAACAAAGACGACATGGAGAGAATGAAAGTATTCACCAGTTTTGGACCGATCAATTCTGAAACGGGGACTCGGTAAGTTCGCGAGTAACCCAAATCACCTTGAACGATAGAGCTCACCCAGTTCGCGTAGCGTTTGTACGCTGGTTGATCGAGACCGTACAATGAGCGCAGTCGTTCGATATCTTCGGAAGTGATTTTGGGATTAGATTGAATCATCAGCTCGACGGGGTCTCCGGGCATCAGAGTCATCAAGTAAAAACACACATAAGACAGCAAAATGATGACGACGAAAGTTTGCAACATCCGGCGAAGAATATAGGTTGTCATCTTAGAGGCCTCCTTGAGCCGTCAGCCAGCAAGCTGATCGGTGTTCTGAACTTCCAGTGATGGATTCGAGCGCGGGGGTTTTCTGTGCACAAATATCTTTCTTGTAGGCACAGCGAGGATGAAAGTGGCATCCTGAGGGTGGATTGATGGGGCTTGGAACTTCACCCGACAGAGATTTTTTCATTTTCTTTTTACCTTCGCCCACACGAGGGATCGCCGAAATCAGAGCTTGGGTGTAGGGGTGCTTGGGATTACTAAAGAGCTCATCTCTTGTTGCAACTACAACAATTTTTCCCAAATACATGACTGCGATACGATCGCAAAGGTGCTCAATGACCGACAAGTCATGGGAGATGAAAACGTAAGTGAGTTTCAGTTTTTCCTGAAGATCTTTCATCAGGTTGAGGATCTGAGCTTGGATAGAAACATCCAAAGCACTCACCGGTTCATCGGCAATCACAAGACTGGGGTTTAAAGCGATGGCGCGAGCGATACTGATCCGCTGACGTTGGCCGCCCGAGAATTCATGGGGATAGCGATTCACATGAGAGGCCTTCAGCCCCACAGTCTCGAGGAGCTGTTTCACTCTTTCGAGACGTTCTGAGGGAGTCAGGATGTTGTGAATCTCAAAAGGTTGACTTAAAATTTGGCCGACCGTCATCTTGGGATCCAGAGAAGCGTAAGGATCCTGAAAGATCATCTGCATGTCTTTTCTCATTTTGCGAAGTTCTTCGCCGCGCACTTGAAGAAAATCCTGTTCCTTGAATTGAATGCTTCCCGCAGTGGGCTCGTAGAGACGGATGAGTGTGCGGCCCAAAGTGGATTTTCCACACCCGGACTCGCCCACAAGACCCAGAGTTTCTCCTTGGCGAACGTGGAAAGAGACATCGTCGACGGCTCTCACATCTGCCACGTGGCGCAAGAAGAGCCCTTTCTTGATAGGAAAAAACTTGGAGAGGTTTTTGACTTCGAGAATATTTTGGCTCATCGGGCCCCCATGGGATGAAAGCAAGCCACTTGGTGTCCTGGCGAAAGTTCTTGAACCGGTGGTTTCTGTAATCGGCATTGTTCGGTGGCTCGTGAGCAGCGATTCGTGAAGGGGCAGCCTGGAGGATACTCATGCGGAGCGGGAACGCTGCCTTCGATGGTGGTCAGTCTTTGTACGCGGCTACCAAACTTAGGCCGTGAACCAATCAGAGCATGGGTGTAGGGGTGCAGTGGATTTTTAAAAATTTCCTGAGTGTTTCCCATTTCACAAAATTGTCCGCCGTACATCACCAAAGTGCGATCTGCAATTTCAGAGATCACGCCTAAGTCATGGGTGATAAACTGGACTGTCATATTCAGTTTCTCTTGCAGAGTCTGAATGAGTTCTAAAATTTGTGCTTGAATGGTCACATCGAGCGCTGTGGTCGGCTCATCTGCAATCAAGAAAGTGGGGTTGCAAGACAAGGCCATGGCGATCATCGCTCTTTGACGCATCCCACCCGACAGTTGATGAGGGTAATTGGTGTAGCGATCCGTCGGAGAGGGGATCCCTACCAGGGAAAGCATTTCAATCGAGCGCTCTTTAGCCTCTTGGGGAGTGACATTTTTGTGTCTGAGAATTTGTTCGTCAATCTGCTGACCAATCGTGAGAACGGGGTTGAGGGCTGTCATGGGCTCTTGGAAGATCATGGCCATCTCTCCGCCCCGAACCTGTTGCATTTCGGGTTCTGAGAGTTTGAGAAGATCGCGGCCATTCAGAACAGCAGAGCCGCCCGTGATTTGCCCTGGTTTTTCAATCAATCGCATCAGAGAGAAGCTGGTCACGGACTTGCCGCAGCCTGATTCGCCCACGATTCCCAGCGTTTCTCCTTTTCTGATTTCATAGGAGATTTTATTGACCGCACGGAAGGGGCCCGCTTTGGAAAAAAAGGTCGTTTCTAGATCCTTAACTTTGAGAACCACGTCGCTCAAAACAGCCTCCTCCGAAAAAGGGTGGCCATGTGTATCAAATGGACGTGGTAAAATCAAAAAGAACCCTCGGGTTCTTTAGAAAAATTTCTGTTTTTCGAGTTTACTCCAAACCTGAAAGAGCCCTTTTTCCAAAGATTTACCAAGAATCTGAGAAAGCTTCTCATTCCAGCTTTCTTTGGTCTTATAGGAAACTTTGAAAATCGGAGTCTCCGGCGGAAATGACATTAAATAATCATCACTGGTTTTGATCCCATCAATCAAGCCAAGGGCCAAAGCTTCTTTGCCGTACCAGTGATCGCCATTGGCCACCTCTTTCACATTGAGTTGAGGTCTGTACTCGTGAACATGGGCTTTGAAAAGATTATGGGTATCTTGCAGGCGACCCAAGAAGTGCTTTTCTCCTTCGGGGGAGATTTCACCTAAGAGAGAAATGGTCCTTTTATAGTCGCCCGCCGTGTACTCTTTGTAATCCACATCAAACTTTTTAAGGATGCGATGAAAGTTTGGCACCTGAGCAAGAACTCCAATGGATCCAAGAATTGCAAAAGGGGCTGCGAGAATTTTGTTCCCGAGAACGGCCATCATGTAACCACCGCTGGCAGCCACCTTATCAACGCAGACCGTTAAGGGGATCCCTCGTTCGCGGAAGCGAGCCAGTTGAGAGGCCGCTAAGCCATAACCATGGACAACCCCGCCAGGGCTTTCAAGTTTGATCACAACTTCGTCTTCGGTGGTTGCCGTTTGTAGAATGGCAGTGATTTCTTCCCGGAGAGACTCCACCTGATGGGCATGGAGATCACCTTCGAAGTTGAGGACAAACACTCTCTTCTCGTGCTGTGAAGGGTTCTGCTTTTGTGTTTTTTCCTTTTCCTTCTGTTCGGCTTTGCGCTTTTTCTTTTCCACTTTACGTTCTTCTTTGCTCATGGAGAAAGACTTCAGGAATTGCGCAGTCTCTTTCATCTTTTCGTGAAGGGGTTCCACTTCAAGTTCAGATTTATGGGTTGCTTTGGTGGCAAACATGGCAATCACGACGAACACCGCAGCAATGGAGGCCACAATAACGAGGGCTTTTAAGAAAAATTCGAGAACTTCATATATCATAGGGAAAAAGTTATAGAAAAGCCTTAGGCAAAGGTCGAGAGTTACTTGCAGAAGGGTGCCCTGCGGCGCCAAAATAGAAGGGTGATGATGAAGGCCCTTGTTCTTCTCTTTTTATCATGCAATTCGCCGTCTCAGGCAGACTCGTCCTCGGAGTATGAGAGGATGAAAGACTTTTACGGGCATCAAAAAAGAAACTCTGCCTACAACTTGCGCCGTGAAGAAGCGGCCACGGAAGTTCTTAAAAAAAGACAGCTGCAAGATGATGAGATGGAGAAGGCCCGCTTAAAGTATCTTCAATCGCGAAAAGATCCGATGAATGAGGAAAGTGTTGCTTATCAGCGTGACCAAAAGGCTCGGATTCAGGCGCAAGATAAAGCTGAAGCAGCTCGCGAGCTGTATGTGCTAAGCACACGCAGATACAAAGAAAAAGAAGAGGGCCTTAAACTCTCTGAAGCCATAGAGTATGGGCTTCACCGCCTCGGCATCAGAGTCGACCCCTCGAAACGCAAAATGTATGGAGGCACCGGCTCTAGTGGCTCCACTCCGCCTCCGCGATTCTCGGCTCCTGCGGCTCCGCCACCGCCTACACCTGAACCGAGTTTTGCCGACAGCACGCCCTCCGGAGAGGGAGAGTTTGCCGCGCCACCGCCGCCACCACCTGAATTTTTCGACAACGAAATTCCGCCGCCGCCACCTTTGGACAGTCCATTTTCGGATGATCCGGCTCCACCCTTTTTTGATGAAGGTGATTTCTAAACTGATTTAGTTCTGACGAATGATTTCTTCGAGGGCGAGTCCCGTGTGTTGCTTAATCCCTCGCAGGAGATACCACAAAATACCAAACAGAATGATCATGGAGGGGATCATGATGACCAAAAAAGAAGAACTCGTCATTTGAGCGATCTGCTCATTGAGGGCGACGCTGCGAGCTTCACTGGCAAGGCTGGAATCCAGCGGTTTAAAAATTCGGATGGCCAAAACATAATTCAGAAGGGCAGAAATGAGGAAACTTCCTGCCAGCAAATAGGTCGAAATCCTCAAGTGACTTTCGAATTCAACCAGAGAGTTGTTTTCCCTGAGCTTCTGATCAATCACATCGGTTTTCATGATTTGCGGGTTCATCAAGAGTGTTTTGATAAAAGGTCGTTGGGTAAAGGCAGAGCCTAAGACAAAAACTCCAATTAAGAGCGGAAACACAGCTTCTTTCACGGCAAACCAATGACCATCCAGCGAAGCGACGGCGAGGCCGCCCGTGAGGCCCACATTCAAAAGCCCGAGCAGTGAAAAGTAATTCACTTTCTTGCGCTGCCAGAGGTCCCACAAACCATATCCTAGGGGAAAAGCCAGAGCGAGAATCAAAGCATTCAGCGCGCCCAGCTGAGTCGAGAGCTTATTCAGGATAAAAACCGGAACAATCACGTTCACGATGATGTTCACGAATCCATTTTCAGGTTTTTGTGGGGTGGTTGTCTCGGTCATGGCGAAAAACTAACATAAACTAACTGCAGCAATCAAAGACAACTTATCAAATTCAAGGGATAAGATGTCATGGCAAAAATACTGAGTTCGCATCAAGCTTTTGATTTTTCGTTGAATGGTAAAACCATTTTCATCCATGGGGGAGCTGCGACTCCGCAGATTCTGATTGAAATGCTGATGAGACAGGCCGATCAATTAAGCCAAGTGGGAATCATTCATGTGCACACGGAAGGCACGGCTCGCTATGTGGGGCACCCTGCTTTTCGGGTTTCGAATCTCTTTGTCGGAGCCAATATGCGGGGCAAATTGAATGACGACAGTGTGGACTACATCCCTTGTTTTCTTTCAGAAATGCCAGAGCTCTTTCGTCGAAAAATTAAAAAAATTGATGTGGCATTCATTCAAACATCGCCTCCTGACAAGCATGGGCATGTGTCAATGGG
>JBKCXY010000186.1:0-2083 GCA_046315835.1 Pseudobdellovibrionaceae bacterium
TCCCGCTAAGGCAGCGCAGGTCGCGACTCGACTGATTGGCGCTGTGGCGACAGAGCAATGTGCACCATTTTCTGCAATCGTGAATAGGTTTAATGATCAGGATGTAAGGCAGCTGGAGCGTGTGCAAGAGCTTGAGAAAAAGGTAGATGAGTTTACCGAAGGTCGTGCAGCCTGTATTGAGTGCATAGTAGATTTAATTAAAAATGATTTTCCTGGGATTAAGGACCTGGCGGCTGTCAGATCCTCATTAGACTTTGCAAAACAAAATTTGGCGACAACACAGACTGATCAAGAAGTCAGCGTATCGGGATCAGGGTCTAAAGACAGCATTGGATTCGAACTCTTCCTAAAAGACTTAACGATAAAAGCGAAATGTGATCAAGAAGCAAGTATGATCGATATCAGCAACACCTCCAGGTATTTGAATAGAGCAAATGAGGGTGTAGGAGTCGATGAGCTATCAAAATTTATTGGTGAACGGTTGAAGAGATCAGAACCAGTTATCATTTCAAGTATTTGCATGGATTCACAGCAAGGAAGTGTCCAGCAGTGCACTAGTCTTCATACGATTGTAGTTACTGGTGAAGCAACCCGATGTCATCCCTCTGGAAAGCCATGTGCAAAAGCCTACCGTGTTCATAACAGCTGGGGACAAAGTTGGCAGCATGAGTTCAATGGTGGTTGGGTTTCAGCAGAAAATCTGCTCTCGAGAGTGCGAACAGTGGGCGGTTACCCAGCCCTCACAATTAATTAGACACTCGACAAAGGGCTGTGGCCGAATATCAGCGTTCACCCGATGGCAATTTTGCTGTAAGATAGAGATTGTGAAGGTTTTCAATAAATACCTTATTGTGATCATTTTTTCTGTTCAAAATGCTTTTGCATTTATCGAGACAAGACATGAGTTAGGTGGCCGCAACAAATTTATTAAAATCATCGATCAGGATTTGATTGTGGGTGTTACGATCAATGAGTTTCAACAAGTAGTTCGTCTAGACCTGAAGTTTAGCCGTCCAAGAGATCGAAATTATATGGAAGCAGTCTATTTGCGGCAAGGCAGCCGTTTTGTTCTTTTGAGGTCGATGGCCCCAGCTGCAACTCAGTTTAATATGTCTTCAAGCGAGTGCCGACTCAGTCAGCTTCAAGCAGTCGAGAAGTTAATCCAGGAAAACCCAGCCTACAAAAGTTATTCAAGGAATCTTCGATCTCAAGGAATCGATCGTTCACGACTCGATTCACTGATTGATCCAAGTTGCCGCATGGATGATAAAATTAGGCATGATGATATTAAAAGCGCTCTTGAAGAAGTGTTGAATACCTCTGGGCAGCAGGATCGTTCGGATGAGCGAGACCAGCTAAAAGAATGTCTCGTAGAAGTCACTCAAGATCCTATAGTAGCTTCATTTGTGGACCACTTCCCGATGCTACTGCGGGAAGATCTCAATGCGAATGATTTCATTATTAGAAAGCTTAAGTGCGATCTCAGTGATGAAAATACACTGGGCTCTTTTCATACGGGGCTTGAGGAAGACTCACCACAAATTAAGCTAAACTTACCAGCGATAACAAAATTTTTAGGTAGTCATGCAATTTACAAAAATGAGCGTAAAATAGCCTTGAAAACCGTTTTGATTAAAGAGTTGCTAAGAGGAGCTGGTTTACGGGATGACGTAGTCGCAGAACAAGCCTTGAAAGACTGTATAGCGAGAAGTGAATTGAAATCAGCTTTGTCAGGTTTGAATCCGAAGTTATCTCAGAATCAACTGAAGCCTCTCCCAAGCAAATCCTCCTCTAATCCGAGTATGAAGGTCACAGAGAGTATTCAAATATCTCAAGGTCAGGCAACAACACAGAGCGGGCAAGTGAACCAATCACAGATAAGCAATAATTCCTCTGAAGACCCCTCTCCAGCTGCTGCTTCGGCTTCGGCGAAGCTTTCGGTGGGGGAGACTTATGATCAGCAGAGACCGGTGGAATTTCCGAAAGAGATCAGAGCAAGTGATATGCCGAATCCGGGTTCGCCGAATTTTGGTCGTGCGGTGGTGAGTTTGGTGCGTGAACAATTGATCGCTCCGGCGCTCGC